>JBGOWS010000193.1:0-4537 GCA_041478735.1 Thermodesulfovibrionia bacterium
TAGTAACAGTTTAGTCTTTTCATCTCCTGATATTTCAGCCAGAATTGCAATACAAAGCAGCTTGAGCTGTAGCAGTATCAGAAGTGAGGAGCGTTTAAAGAAATTCTCTCGGATAACGACCCTGTCGCATGGCGGTAAGCGAGAAGAAGGCAAAAAAAAATGAAAAAGTAATGGGGTCTGCCCTTGAATCATGACAAATCGACATCATATCCATAAAAATAACCCCTGGCAAGACCCTTAAGAATAGAATAGGAAGGAGCAGCCTGCCACATAATATCGAGGGGAAACAAGGCCGAATACATATTTTTAGAAGACAAGGGATACTTCATTGAAACCATCAAAAAGGCAGCAGACAAATACAAAGCGGAACTTTACGTCTACTGCATCATGAGCGATGTGAGCACGATGGAGCAGGTCTACACCCTTGACAAGCACAGGTTAAAAAAAGGCTGAGGTAGCAACGGCGGTGCGAATAGAAGTGGCAGTATCAACTGGGGTGCGTCTTTACATACTCCCTGAGCGCCTTGTCAATGCGTGTCTGCCAACCTTTACCTGATGTCTTAAAGAAGTCAATCACCTCTCGGGAAAGGCGGACGGTCATCTGTACCTTTTACAGGAGACAGTTACGGCTCTTCCAGTCAAAAGATGCTAACCTTTGCTCTCTTTTTTTAATCCCCCAGGCACCTCCGAACAGTATGCGATTATTTGGAGAAAATAGATTTTCTAATTCCAGATAAAATAATTTTACATGTCGAGTTTAAAAGATGCATCTTGTGATATAATTAAATACAATAAATTCAAGCACCTTGACCACAGGGTATTCCCAAGGTGCAGGATAAAAGCTTAAAACTATAGCTTGCGGAGAAAAATCATGAGTATATTAGAAAAGGAAGGTAAGGCACTTGTAAAAAGAGGCATATATAAAGATGAGAAATCACTTTTTGAAGATGCCCTTAGGGCATTGCTTATATCTAAGCCTACCCTGAAAGTAGAAGCTGCCATAGAGCTTTATAAGGCAAAAGAAGTATCTCTTATAAAGGCAACAGAAATTGCATCTCTTGATATAGAGTCCTTCAAAGATGAGTTGTCAAAAAGGGGATTAAAGATTGAGGTAGAACCCCCTTCTAAGGATATCCTTGATAAAGGGGTATCTTTACTCCTCAAATGATTAATGACAATCATCTTTGATACAGATATTGTCAGTATGTTTGCAAAAGCAAAGAGTCTTAATATCCTGTTCGATCTTTTATCAGAATCAAAACTTTCCATTACCCCAAAAATTAAAGATGAACTCTCTATACCCTTGGAATATGGTTACAGTTATCCAGAAGATATATTTAAGAAATTTGACCTTGTAGTTCCCGATAAAGATGATTTCACAGAGTACGAGAGGCTAAAGGTATTGTATCCATATCTTGGAAAAGGCGAGCTTGAAGCTTTAGCTATTGCCAAGACAAAGAAATGTATTTTAGCTGTAAATGACCGGAAAGCCTTTGAAGTAGCTTGTAAGGAAGGAATAACACCAATCAATGTTCATACAATCCTGAAGACCTTACTAAAAAAGAAAATTTCAAATAAAGAAGAGATGTCTATATTAATAAATAGACTTGAAGAATCAGATAATACAGTAATTAAAGGCAAAGAATATATTTTTGAAGACTCAAACTGACGGCTCAGAATAAATTCTGGGAATTTTATCTTGAATTGGCATAATTGGGGTCAGCATAATTCGGGTCTAAAAAATACACCTTACAGGAGGTAGTACAGATCTTTTATCCAAGGGGTATTAACCTTTGGCGTCTACTCTCCACAAAATATTAGAGTACAATAGGCATAAACGAGGTTAATAAGGGGATCAAGGGGGTCAGGTCTTGTATCTTGCAAAGCACAGAATAAAAGAAAAGGTTAAGGTTGAGGTTGGAAGCAAAGGAAGGGGTCATTGGGGTCTATAATTGAATTTAGAGCAAGAAATAGGGAAAAGGAATAAGCCTTCTTTATATGAAATGGTTATAAGATGGCGAGGGGAACATTTGTGGCTAATGGGGTCTGTCCAACAAACAAGTTGTCAATGTCATTCCCTCGAAAGCGAGAATCCAAAAAAACTGCATCCTACTGGATTCCTGCCTGCGCAGGAATGACAAGAATACTATGAAGCACAGGACATTAATATTACAGGCATCAATAATTCCTGAACCAGCGGAGTAAAGGAGGTTGTCTGAATGCCAGAAATTAAATGGGATATACGACGTGAAGGTCGCGCATGGAGTAGTGATGAGGCAAGACAGAGATGGAAATTGACACCTGAAAAGATAGAGATGCACGAAGGGAAACTCTTCTGGAGCCATGAAGAGAGATTAAACATGCTTGCTATGTTACTGGAAAATGTAGGTATCGACAGGACTGTGCTTTTTGGTGATCCAGAGTTGTGGCGTAAGGCTATTAAGGAGTTAAAGACATAAGTGATGACTTCAACCAATCAACTAATGATGATGCAATAAATATTGTTATATTATTTATAAATTATATATAGGACGGTTACAGTTGCTTTGGTGTTCTGACTGATAAAGGATGTGTTATAATTTTTTATAGGAAAGGCGTTGGTATTTTCAAGATATATAGAAAGTCATATGAATTGAAATGAGGGAAGGATGAAAAAATTCGATAGAATTACTATCGACCCAAAAAGTCTTTGGTACGAAGCCCTGCATAAGAGGACTAAGATTCGATATTGGAATACACAAGCCTGAAATGTCATGAATCCAATTTTAACAGCCATGACCAGAAAGGTCTGATATTGATTATTATGCCTTCTGTTTTTTCTGTACCGGAGAAACTTCGACAGAGGAGTAGCCCTTCTTTTATGTTAAATCTTTTCATAAAAGAAATTAACCCTTTGAAATCAGCTTTTTCTACCCTCTCTTTGTTTTTGATTTCAACCGGGATAACCTCTTTTTGTTTAGTTACAATCAGATCAACTTCAAAGTGATTGCGGTAATAGAATATCTTACTATCCATACCTAAAAAATGGCGTGCTACCATGCTTTCGATGATAAAATCTTGATTAGATACGGTACTAAAAACATTTCCCAATCCGGAATCGATGAGATGAAGTTTTTTTATACTTCTTATTGCCTTTGCAGGTGAACGGCTATAACGATTGAGCAGAAAAATTAAATATGCCTGCTCTAAATAGTAAATGTATCTTTCCAGATGTTGGCGACTGACACCAATATTTTTCGCAAGACTGGAAAGATTAAGGAGTTGGCCTGTTGTGTTGGCCAGATAGAGAAAGGTTCTTTCCAATTTTTCAGGCTCTCTAATGTTATATAGTTGAACCAGATCACGATAAATCACCTTTTCCAGGACATCTTCTCTTAATAATTTCTGCCATAAAGATGGTTCTTCGATCTCTAAAAGATGAGGGAATCCACCTTTTAAAAGATATTTTTGAAAAAGGATTTGAAGTTCGCTTTCATATGGTGTTAATTTGCCTTCTTTGAAGAATTCCAAAAATACTTTGTCTTCCCTCAAAGAATAGAGGACGAATTCTTTGAAGGTAAAGGGAAGGATTACTTCTTCAATAGTTCTTCCAGCTAAAGACTCCAGACTTTTCCTGAAAAGTGAGGCAGCAGAACTTGAGATCAAAAACTTTATAGGATATTTTTTATCAAAATATTTTTTTACAGTAAATGACCAATTTTCCAGAAAATGAACCTCATCTAAAAAACAAAAAAGCTGGCTTTCTTTCAAGGCTTTACCTCTGATTCTTTCATAAATGTTGAAGATTTTGTCTAAGTCTTGCCTTAGATTAAGGTCATCAAATGAAAGGAAGAGAATATTAAAAGGATCTACTCCTTTGGCTATGAGGTCTTCTGCAATTTGATAGAGAAGTGTGGTCTTACCTGTTCTACGCGGGCCTTTGATGATGATTATTCTCTGTAAGGATTCTATATAATGATTAAGCTGCTTTATGATTGGCCTTTGGAATGGCGGCAGAAATTCTTGAGGAACTCTCTTTTCTCTCCACCAGGGATTGTGAAAATACAATGTCTTTTCTGAAGGATACTCAACCATTTTGTTATCTATAGTTAACATATTTGGAAATATTTTGTCAACTATAGATGAAAAATTTAGCATTCCTCAAGAATATCTTAATATTTTTTCAGGACCCTGCCATTCCTGTTTGATTTCTCACAGGGGAGCAATTTTTGAAAGAGTTTGTGCCTGTTATAAATAACTTTTTACCAGCCAGCTTGAAAGTAAAGTGGGGAGTGAAGAAAGTAATTTGAATTCTAATGCCTATTCCGCTGAAGTCGACCATCTGTTCCGGTTGATTCCGTCCAGTTGAGAACGCATAGCGAAGCTGGGAACAACTAAGGGGACGTTCTTGACTAATTAAACTAATAAGTTTATACTTTTTAAAAATAGTGGTCAGTGGTCAAAATAGTGGTCATGGGGTCAAATCTTTATTCTTGACAACTGGGGGATAAAGATGATACTTGGGGACGTGAAAATCTAAGTATTTGTATTTCTAAAA
>JBGOWS010000021.1:0-15945 GCA_041478735.1 Thermodesulfovibrionia bacterium
CAGGATTTTCATATTTTTGGTAAATTATAAAAATACATCTTTATTTAGGAAAATTATTTATAAGGAGTATAACTATGAACAAAATTAGAAAGGCTATCGTTGCAGTTGCCGGTTCTGGGACGAGATTCTTACCTGCCACAAAGACTATGCCGAAAGAGATGTTACCGATAGTGGACAAACCGATTATTCAACTGGTTGTAGAAGAATTAGTAGAAGCTGGAATTGAAGATATTATTCTTGTAACTAAATGGGATAAAAAGCCCTTGGAAGATCACTTTGACCATAATTGGGCATTAGCTAATGAACTAAAGAAAGCAGGCAAATTGAAACGGCTCGATGAAATTAAAAAAATTTCTGATATGGCCAATTTCATTTATGTAAGACAAAAGGGACCGTATGGAAACGGCACGCCTGTATTGTCAGCTGCCAGTTTAGTAGAGAATGAATCATTTGTTTATGTATGGGGTGATGACCTTGTTAGATCAAAAGTATCTTTTACTAAACAAATGATAGAAGACTATCTAAGTCATGGTCATTTAATGATTGGAGTGCAGGAAGTGCCTATAGAGGAAGTTAGCAGATATGGAATTGTAAAATTGCGTGAAGGTACGATGGAAATTGAGGATATTATTGAAAAGCCATCTATTAACGAAGCACCGTCACAGTTAGCTGATTTCGGGCGTATGATTTTAAATCAAGAAATTATCGATATTTTAAGACAAATCCCTCTCGGCAAGGAAAATGAGCTTTGGATTGTTGATGCTATACGTTGTTATGTAAATAACGGGGGAATTTTTTTAGGTAAAAAAGTAGAAAATGGCGAATGGCTTACAACCGGGGATCCCTTAAATTATCTTAAAGCTGTGATTAAATATGCCATTAATAGAAAGGACATTGGTAAAGATTTAAAATATTTTATCAGGAATACATTATCTGCTGAATTACCTAACAAAAGCAAAGATAGATAGTACCAATCTTACAGAAGCCGATCTTACTAATGCAGATTTTATAGGATCTTCTTTGATTAAAACATATTTAACAATAGCGGTTCTTGAAATTGGGATCTCACCTCTGAAAATTGTGCCACTTGTAATTAGGTTGCTTGATTTTGAAAAAAGAGGAAAGTCAAATATTACACTGCTGTTATTTTGCCGTACCATCCTGCCATAAGATATCTCAGATGAGATAAGACTTCTTAAATAGTAATGATATTTTCAAGGCAAATCTTCGTATCAAGCTATTAAGTTTCCCTATCGCTTAATCCCCTATGCTTTATTAGTTAAGGGGTGTGTATTAGGAGATGTAATCCGCATTTAATTAAGAGTAGCCTGAGTGCCTATTTGATGAAGAAGTCGATAAGACCTTGAGGCGCTCAGGATCGTTTGCTTGTAAGTGTAATGCTCAAATCGTAACAAGACTTAAGAGATTAAAAAAACCGCTTTTGCTTCGGGGTTTTCCCTCGCTAAAAAGACATGGATATAGTATTTGCGGAAATCAAATTAAACTTGAAATATCCAACTGAAAAACGGGTATTCCTACCCATTCCCGCTTATTTCAAACATGAGGCATTACGTTTTTAAGGCAGGAGTTATAACGTCTCGTAACAGATCCTGAACTTGATTCAGGATCAGACAGTCTGTCTAATAAAAGTAAAGAGGCAAAAGCCTCGGAGGTCCCCCGATAAATATCGGGGGACGAGAATAAACGAAAATACTATATTCCGAATTATAGTTTATGAATAATCAGGGCTAAATAGCTTCTATAGTTGAGGGTGGTTTTGTAGTTATGTTATAAGTGACACTTACCACCTGAGGAATCCCTGCCACTATTCTATCAGCCAATCTGCATAGAGTGTCAAAGGACAAGTTTGTCGGGGTAGCTGTTCTTGCATCAATACTGTCCCAACACCTGATTTCAATTTGCATACCAAAAACTCTTTTTCCATCCCGCACACCGGTAACTCTGTCCCGATGCAGAATTGCCATATATTGAAAAGCTTTTGTACCTGCTAATTCTTTTTCTGCTATAGCAGTTGCTTTTCTTACTACATTTATCCTGCCCTGAGTAACTTCTCCAATCACTCTTGTAGCCAGAGCAGGACCCGGGAAAGGTATTCTGTTATGTATAGACTTTGGTAAACCAAGTGCCCTTGCTATCTTTCTTACACCATCCTTACGAAGCTGTATCAGTGGCTCAATGATCTTGTAGCCAAACGCCTTTTTAGGATCAATGCCAAGTTGTTCAAAAACATTATGTTGTCTTTTGATTCCTGCCACTGTTTCTTCTATATCAGTCAGATTAGTTCCCTGCAAAAGGAACTTTGAGCCGTTTTTTTTAACAAGCCCGCCAAAAACCTTCTTATAAAAAGTCTGGGTAATAGCTTCTCTCTTTTTCTCAGGATCAGCAATACCCTTTAAGGCATTAAAAAACTCACTTCGAGCGTCAATTAACTTAACAGGCACACCCAACCTTTCAAAAAGCGATACAACCGTTTGAGGTTCATCCTCTCTCATTAAACCATTGTCTATGAAATAAGTCGAAAGTTTTTCACCCAATACTCTGTGTCCCAGCAATGTAACCACTGAAGAATCAACTCCGCCAGATAATGCGTTAATGGCAGAACCATCTCCAACTGCTTCTGATATTTTCTCTACTTGCTCTTTTATAAACCTCTCAGCATTTAATTCCCTTGCTCTTATTTCTTTTATTTCCATTTATATTTCCTCCTTTTTGGGATTTACAGATCTCTATCTAACTAAATCATTAATATACTGAGTTTGCTTCCCTGAGACGTTATATCTTGCCATTTTTAATTTCTTATTTCCAGATATCATAGCAGAAATTCTTTTGCATTTTGGTTATGGAAAATATGGGACTGGCTGATTATCTGAAGTCATACTTGTCCAAAATAAGTATTCAAAGCATTGATATTACCGATTTTAAAAAACGAGATTCCTCGCTTCGCTCGCAATGACAAAAACCCGCATTTGTCATTGCGAGGCAAAGCCGAAGCAATCTCTATTTTGGACATTATTGATCTGAAGTATTATGAACATCAATTGTCAAATCCAACCCCGAAAAGGAAATGAAACAGTGCGCTTGAGGTTCTAAGACCAATATAGTAATATTTGTATAAATCAAGAGGGAACTTTTATAAAAGGCTCAAGAATATGGCACTTATGGAAGCTCTTAAAAGCTTATTTTGAGGTTTACGTATGCAAATATCAACCCAACCCTTTTTAAGGAAATACTTTACAGATGAAGAAATAACAAAACTTCAGAAGAAAGCACTGCGTTCAGATCAATTTAACGATATCGTTTTCGTAAGGCTTACATCGGACTACAAAAATTACCAAAGAGGATCTATTTTTTACGAGATGGTTTCATAACAGGCTATCCAAGGATAATGAGGGTTCTGCACCTGAAAAATGGAATAAACCGATATTTCAAAGAAAGATTTTATACTATTCCGGCAGCAACCGCAACAGCTGCATGTGAAAGTACTGACGGCACAATTACCCCCTCTTTATGATCGCCTGACTTTAATTATACCGCCCAATTGACATAAAATTGTAGACGGAAGGAAAAGGTTTAGAAGTTTTTGGGGTTCGTCTTTCTAACAGCCTGTTAAAAACTCTTGGAAATGCGAAATGTCATGCTGAACTTGTTTCAGCATCTAATAAAATCAACCCGAAAATGCAATATAGATAGGCATATGTGCAGAAAAAGCTTTACCAGCAGCACCTTTGTGAGACATTTGATACCCCTTCGGGCAATATGCCCTGCCAGCAAGGCAAATCACCTGATAGAAATATCTCCTCTTTTTTAAAATCCAAATAAATCAATAAGTTATATTTTGGCACTTTTTTTGCTAATCCAATTCCAGAAAGAATGAAGCGGAAACTAAAGGCTGTGAAGAAAATAACCAAACTGCATAACCTTTAGGTAGGGTGTGTCATGAAGATGGGTCCAAAATTTACTGTATCACTCAGCTTTGAGGGAGTAAAGTTGCCGCCATTCCAAGATATACTCCTCCTTGGTAAAAGGTGTCCGCATGGTAAATCATATGTTTCGCAATGTTTAAACCTGTTGGCGCCAGAAACTTTTGAAATGGTAGAAATTGATGATCCTATCGTAGAGGCGATGCTGGTAAGCAAACAAATCCTCAGACGTCTCACCGTTGAAAATATCATCAAAATACTGAAGGAGAAAGTTTTTCCCTATATTACACCTGGTGAGGTTGTAAAGATAGATTTCAGAGTAAGAATCCATTATGACGATATAGAAGGAACGTTAGGAAAGACAAGTGAAAATAAAGTTACCTGATTCAAAAATCGTTTAAAACCTCTTATCATATTGTATTCTGAGGGATGAAGCGACAGCATTCAATGTCGGAGTCACAAAGAAGACAAAATGACAACGCTTGTTGAGAGTCTTAGAAGTTTTATAAACATAGCTTATAAAATATCTCTGGCATAATAAAAAAGTAATTCATGAATTCGATAACACTTAAAAAAATTTTATTTGAAATAAATGGCTGCAAAAAAAAGCCTCTTTAATAAATCACAGTGAGGTTATCAAAGATATTTACCTCGAAGTTGAAACATCTGCAGGATATTTCCTTATCTAAACTTTAACAAACCTCATAGCTCTCGGCGGATTAATTACCAAATGAACGTTGACCGCATAGAATTATAGCAAAACCAAAATTTACTGATTTCAAAAAAAGCGGTTTTTCTTTCGATGAAGGGCTATCAGGGAGAAAATTCAACATGATCCTAAACCAAAATCCTCCCATTTGATTAGTAAAAGAAAAGTAGATAGCAGATGCTGTTATTATAAGTATAAACTCAAAAGGAACAGATATGATATTTCCCGGTAAAAGAAATTATTCAAAGAGAAGCTTTGATGAAGATTAAAGAGATCAGGGCAAAGAATATCCTGTCAAAGTCGAAAGTTTTTGACTACGCTTTGAATCCCTATATTGGCTGCCAGCATGATTGCAGCTATTGTTATGCCAGATTTATGAAAAGGTTTACCGGCCATAGGGAAAACTGGGGTGAGTTTGTCGATGTTAAAATTAATGCCCCGGAATTATTAATTGTGGAGATAAGAAAGAAAAGGGTCGGAAGAGTTTGGGTAAGTGGAATCTGCGATCCCTATCAACCAATCGAGGAAAAATATGAGCTGACAAAGAAATGCCTTGAAATTTTGATGAAAAATGATTGGCCGGTAACGATTCAAACCAAATCCCCTTTAGTTTTGCGCGATCTGGAATTGCTAAAAAAATTTAAAGAGATCGAAGTTGGCTTCACTATAACAACTGCAGATGAAGAGATAAGAAAAATTTTTGAGATGAGAGCTCCACCGATTGAAGAAAGGCTCAAGGCCTTAGCTATATTGCATTCAGAAGGTATCAAAACTTTTGCCATGATAGCACCTATTCTTCCTGGAACCGAGGGATTAGTCAATAAATTGAAAGGGAAGATAGATTATGCGATGATTGACAAAATGAATTATCATTACGCGGATTGGGTTTACCGAAAACATAAAATGGAGTGGGCAAAAAAAGAGATATTTTTTATCCGGAAGGGAAAGGAGCTGAGGGAGTCCTTTGAAAAAGAGAAAATTCCTTGCCAAGTATTGTTTTAGAGAGAAGTAAAAGTGTTTTCGAGCTCAAAAAGAGATGAAAATAAACCTAAACGTTGCATAAAAAAGTGAGGCAGACGTGCTGAAAAACCCCCGCTCCGCCTTTAATACGACAAAAGAAAGACTTCTAATAGGGATAATATCGGATACACACATAGTCAGGACATCCGAGGTGCCTGCAAAGGTTAAAGAGATATTTAGAGATGTAGACCTGATAATTCACGCTGGCGATATAGTAAGCATTGAGGCCATAGAAGATCTGGAGAAAATTGCTCCTGTTAGGGCAGTCTATGGAAATATGGATCCACCCTCCGTCAGAAAAAGGTTGACATCTACACTCTGTATTGAAATCTATGAATGGAGAATTGGAGTAAGACATGATACGCTTCCGTTGTGGGCCGGCTGGAAGATGCACAGGATAGCAAAAGAAAATAATTTGGATGTCCTGGTATTCGGTCACACTCACAGGCCTTTCCTCAAAAGAGAGGATAATGTTTTGTTGATTAATCCTGGGTCTCCAACAATTCCACTTCAAGGAAAACCTTCTGTTGCCTTACTTTATAACGATATAATTTAAAAAGAGAAGCTGATAATGTTAAAAGTGAATCTTCATAAATCTGATCTATGTTTGTCCACAATTTGTGTTATATGCGAAAGAAGTTTCGTCACTGACAAAGTAGAGGCAATTTTATGTGAAGATAACAAGCGAATAGGGAATGTGTGGAATGTGTGTAAGGAATGTATTAATGAGGGGTCTCAAGGGCTCCCTAAAATACTCAGGGAACAGGTTCAGAAGCTTAAAGAAAAAGCAAAGATACTCGAGGATCTATCAAGCCAGGAAATTTTGTGCCCTGCATGGGAAGACTATCAGAACGAATTAGCGGAAGAAAAAGAGGTACAGCCTCAAATGATGTGGAAATGGCCCCCGGAGATTCTACATCTGAAAAAATATGCAGAAATGGAAATAGATATTCAGAATTTTTTATCAAGACCCAATGAACCGTAGCGGAATCATCTTACGCTATGTCCTACCCTTTCTCTTAAGTTATGCTGATTTTGCCTAACGAAATGTCGATGCGCAAGTCTAACCCCATAGCATTTTCACATAAATATTGATGATTATTGGATGAAAGTAACTATTCAGATTTAAACTCTCACTTCAACTCGATTCCTGCCTTTTTCCTTTGCTTTATACATTGCAACGTCTATCCTTTTTATAAAGCTGTCCCCTGTATCTCCTTCTTTAAACTCTGTTACACCAAAACTTACTGTCACTTTTCCAACGGTATCAAACTTGTAACTTTCTGTTATTCCTCTTATCCTCTCTGCCAATGCATGTGCCTTTTCTAAATTAGTTTCCGAAGAAATTATCACAAATTCCTCACCACCCCATCTTATAAGGTAGTCTATTTTTCTTATAGTCGCTCTAACAATATCAGCTATGGTTTTTAACACATAATCGCCAGCGCTATGTCCATATGTGTCATTTATTTTTTTAAAGTGGTCAATATCAAACATTATCATGGACAATGGTTGATTATATCTCTTAACTCTTTCTATTTCTCGTTCTATTATTTCTTCAAATTTTATTCTGTTATAAGCTTCAGTTAGTTTATCCGTTGTTGCAAGCCTTCTAAGTTCTTCCTCCGCGTGCTTGCTTTCAGTGATGTCTCTAATAATATGAACGAACATGATTAGATTGCCTTTATCATCGAATATCGGATCAAATGAAACCCTTACCCAGATATACCTTTCAGATAAATATAATTCGGCCTCTTCATGTTTCTTTGTCTTTTTCATTTTTTCCAGAGGGCATTCAGCAGGAGGTCTGTCTGTTCCTTGAAACAGTTCGAAGTAGGTTTTACCAAGTATTTCGTTAAATGGTTTGAGAAGATATTTTGTGGTAGCAAGATTGGCTTTAATAATTTTCATTTCGCTGTCAATCAGCATAATTGGATCGCTCGATGCATCAAAGGTGGCTCGCCATTCGTTCGATGCAGTTTTTAATTTTTCCTCTATCTGCTTATGCTCGGTGATGTCAAAAATTACCCCATCAATATATAACGGATTTCCATCTTTCCCGTATATCGGAGTCCCCTTTTCAAGAAAATACCTGATGCTTCCATCTTTGTGTCTAAAACGATACTCAACTGTAAAAGGTCTATTATCCAAAATGGCACACTTTACCTCAGCCACTATTTTTGGTCGGTCCTCTTGAAGAATCATGGATTCAATTGAACAAATTTCATCATCTTCTAATTCTTCGTCATTGTAGCCAGTCATAGCTTGACTTATTTTGTTAAAAAACTTTATCCGACTATTTTCTCTGATGAAAACCCTAAATACAATCCCAGGAAGATTCTCGCCAAGTGTACGGTATGAATGTTCGCTCTCCCGTAGTGCCTCCTCTGTTCGCTTGCGCTCCATGATTTCCAGTTGAAGTTTATCATTAGTCTTTTTAAGTTCAGCTGTACGATTTTCTACCAGTTCCTCAAGATGCTCTTGGTATTTCCTCAACTCTTCCTCTGCTTGTTTGCGCTTGTTTCGCCCCTCCACTTCCATTAAAGCTCGATGCAACGCGGGCACAAGACGTGATAACCGATGCTTAAGGACATAATCTGTTGCTCCGTTCTTGAGTGTTTCAATCGCCAATTCTTCGCCCATTGCTCCAGATACAAAGATAAAAGGTATATCTGGATATTTTTTCTTCATTATAGCTAGCGCAGAAAGACCATCAAACGAGGGAAGTGCATAGTCTGCGAGGATTATGTCAAATACACCTTGTTCAAGAGCGGTAAGGAAATCAGTGCGGGTTTCAACACGGACAACATCGCAACTAATGCCCTCGGATAAAAGCGTCTCCTGAACAAGTTCTGCGTCATTACGATCGTCTTCGAGATGTAAAATACGCAGTGCTAATTTCGAACTTCTCTTTTCATCAGGTGATTTCTTCTTCATCTGTTTATTTTGTTCTTCCACAGGTTCTTACGCTCCCTGGCGGTGGCTCGTTTAAGACCGCTCATCAGGGTGCGTTTGGAAATTTTTAAATTGTAAATTGTTGTCAGACTTGACTTTTGACATTTGACCTCATATTCTTTAACGCTTTAACCGCTTTTTCTGTCTCCCTTTTCATGTCATCCCTCTCTTTTACGTGCCGTCTGACTATAGCCGGATCTTTCTGTATATATTCAGCAATCTCCTTGCCTTTGTATCCATATTCGTTTGCTGCAAGACTTAATAATTTCCTGCCCAGCATATTTCCTTTTTCTTGCCTTTCTCTCTAATCTGCTTAAGCGTAATCCCATATGTTTCCTCTATGCCTGCTGCTATATCCGATAATTTATACTCTTTTTTCTTCCTTTTCTGCCCTACTCCTTTATCATATCGCTCCATCACTTTTTCTTCAAATCTTTCATCTCCGAGTATCATCTGGTCTATTGTGCTGCATATATCATCTTTCTTGACTGATAATCCATCACCTATATGGTGTATTAAGCTTCCTCGCCTTCGACTTATCCTCTGAAAACATCCTTAAAACCTGATCTTTATCTATTATGTCTTTCTCGTCTCGTTTTTTGGCATAACCGTAATGACTGCTCCACTGATATTCATCAGGGTTTTAACTGTCTTTGCCCTAACAGGGTTAAGATATATGTATTTGACTAACAATAGCAAATACTCGTCCCTGTCACATAGTATAGCTTTACACCTTCCTTGAAATAGATGCCCTACCGTCTTGTATCTTCTGTTGTAATATGCTGTGTAACTCTGGCAATGGTGTTTTCTGTGTTTCTATTAGCAGATGCACATGGTTGCTCATAAGCACATAAGAATATAGGAAACATTTGTATCGAATCTTGTAGCTGGCTAGTATTTCAAGATATCTTTGAAAGTCTTCTTTGTCTTTGAATATCTTTTGCCTTTGATTGCCACGTGTTATGACATGATAAAACGCACCTCAAACTCTATCCTCGGTTTCCTTGCCATGGGAAAGATTACCAAGCCTTAGCTCAAAATGTCAATATCGCAAGTCAGTCTGATCCCTATAAGATTCTCTTCTTAGCCCAGGTTGCACCTGGATTAGCATAAGCAGGTGTAAGATAAAGCCTTCTCTCCCATGATATGGCTTTCTCATAATCTTTGAACAACCGCTCCCGTTTTCGAAATTCAGCAGTATGCACCGATCTCCTGCCGTTCTTCTTTTCCTCTTTCACGACACCATGAAGCATTTCATGGTAAATGACATACTTGATAAAGTAACGTGGGACATTTCTTCTGTCCAGAACAGGGTTTATCTTTATGGTATTCGTATGTCCGCAGTAACTACCTAACGTGCGGTTCCTTAACGCCCTCCGTGAATTCCGTTTCCCCCAGCTGATCGAAGCGATGATTCTCCCTCTAAAATACTCGCTATTGAGGGCATCGAAAATCTCTCTCAGGTTGTAAAATCTGCCCTGGGTGTGGTTGCTGAGCGGACTGGAATATCGCTCTTTATTTCTAAGAAAAGTTCGGTTTCCACTGATGAATTTTCTGATGAGTTGTGTCCGGCCTTTCCTTGCTTTAATTAAATCGGCTATCTCCCTTATGACATCATCATCGGCATTGAGAAACATCCAGTGTATTCTGACAGATATCGAATTGCCTTTTGTTTTTATTGAAAGCATGCTTGTCGAATTGTCTGTAAGGTTCAGGGAAACAGATTTCCCTGTTACCTCCTCAAAATAATACTTAAGGGTTTCTTTGCTGTTCGAAAACTGCAAGCTCAATTGAAACATAATAATTCTGTTCATTATATATGAAAGAATGCATCAGCATGTGGTTTTCTGATCCAGGCATATACTTTCTCTTTGAAAACTTAAATCTCGTACCATATTTAGTATCCTGGTAGAATAACAGTATGATTGACTTCAACAAAATTGTAGAGAAACTCCGTTTGACTATAAGCTCAAAGGATGGCCGAATGGGTAAGGGGAAATGAGGTTTGCGGATAACAGATACCTCATCGCATGTGTCCTATCCCTGATACGGAGAGAAAAAAGGAGCGGGAAAATAGATGAAGCGGCTGCATCTCCATAGCTCCCATTGCTCAGGCATACTGCTTGCGGTCCTTTCATGCGGAATATTTTTCGCTTCCGCAGGAATTGCCGGAGCCCACCAGCCGAGGATTGCTGACAGCATGCATGAGACATTTATTGAAGAGCCGGAGATATCAAAGGCGTATTACGGCAAGATCAGAGGCGGACCGGATGTCTACGTGATCGATTCAAGGAATGAGTTCGCGCTTTACATCGAGATACTTGTCCCTGACATCCCTGGAGTAAAAAAGGACAAGTCAGTAAAGATAGAACGTGTTGATGGTGGAGCCAGAAGGTTAATAGCGAATCCCGCAGCCGAGGCATTCTTTTGGCAGCCTTACCACGAGAAATTTACAGGGGACGATTACTTCAAAGGACCCGTCCTTAAGACCTCTGCAGAGCCTGGATGATACATCATTACAATATCGAGTCCGGGAAACACCGGGAAATACACGCTCGTCATAGGCGAGAAAGAATCTTTCCCACCCCTTTAAATAGTAAGGATACTCGGCACACTGGCTAGGATCAAAAAAGATTTTTTCCACAAGTCTCCTGTGAGTGCCTTCACCAACCTTATAGGGCTTTTTCTTTTGATAACCGTGGCCGTTATTATTTTTATTGCCTGGCTGTTTGTATTTTTTATCAGAAAAATAAAAAAGCGGGCAGGATGAAAAAAAAGCAGAAAAAACTAGAAAGCGTGCATTTTACTGATGAAGGAAAAACTGATCATCGATTTCAAAGACCCTGCTGAGAACGGGCAGTGGGAGAAGCTAAACGACGTAGTCATGGGCGGCCGCTCCATAAGCCGCATCACCATTGACGGCGGTACCGCGGTCTTTCAGGGCGAGGTGTCCCTCGAAAGCTACGGCGGCTTCGCCTCGGTCAGGTCCCTTCCCCGCGATTTTGGGCTGGAAGGATACGACGGCTTGATCGTCCGGATCAGGGGTGACGGCAAACGCTACCGGTTCCGCTTGAGGACGGACGACGAATACGACGGCATCGCCTACTAGGCGACGTTTCAGACAAAACCCGCGGAATGGACAGCGGCCCGGTTGCCCTTCAGCGAATTTGTCCCCGTCTATCGGGGACGTGTTGTTCCCGGCGCACCGTTGCTTGAACCCGGGAGGATCAGAAAGGTCGGCTTCATGATAGCCGACAGCCAGGAAGGGCCGTTCCGCCTCGAGATCGAATGGGTGAAGGCATATGCATAGCTTTCATCATCAGATTCCGGTACAGGGTGTGCATCAGCAGGCATTTACCATCCAGTTCAGAAAGCGAGAGTGCAATAATGGATGAAAGGAAACGGCCCGACATCAGGGCATTCGTGAAGAACATGCTGGCCCGGATGCCGCTCGGGAAGAAGGTCTTCCTGGCGATGAAAAACAACGCGCTCAAGATCCTTACCCACAGGAACTGCTGCGACCATCCCGGGGAGCCGGGGTGCTGACAGCCTCCTGAAAGGCCCGCTGTAAGCGGCCCGGGAGATGAAGGGGAAAAGGAATAAATCGAACTTGATTTAGAATCCAAAAACGGGGCCTTTGCGCCGTTGTAAGAGTATCAGCATAACTTCATTTTTGTAAAGTTATATTTCATTTTTGATCTCATTCCAATTTTTTTATGTTATGTTTGAAATTGAATGGTTTATTGGAAAATATGTTAAGTTTCCCTGATGTCATTTTAAATATATGTCAGGAAGAAAGAGAGACTATAATCAACTATCTTCAGAAGACTAAGTGATAACATCGTTCATACAAAGGGCTGTATATCTCTCATGAGGACCTTCTTTTTCAGCCCGGGATCATGGCTGACTGGTTCATATGGTGTTTCATTCAGAGAAAAAAGTTTCATCTTATTTTACTATGTCTTTTTTGCTAAAAAAATAATGAACAGAAGCGCAGATAATAGCAGAATCCATAGCATTATGGCGATGCGTGTTGCTTTCTTTGCTCTGTCAGCTTCCCACCATGTTATTGGGCGAATACCCTGAAGTAAAAAAGTTACGACACCAGCCAGATTAACACAGATAATGTTTGTAAATAATAGCAGCGTAGCATTAAAGGCTTTCTGCCGGTAACCAGCACCAAGTAACATTCCACACGTTACCAATGGTGGTAGCAAGGCAACAGCTACCATTACTCCGATAAGAATAGTAGGTATGCCAGTTGTAAATGCCAGAGCTCCTGCACTTCCAGCGGATAAGGCAAGGACAACATCTCCTATGCCTACTTCTGTTCTCGATGCAATCTCAGGGGTATCAGGATTGATGAGTTCGTAAAAAGTCGCTTACAAAATTCTTTGCCACAATATCCAGTGTTGTTGAGCCATACAAACTGCTGTATACTGCGCTCAAATTCCAGTGGAACGACTTTTTACGAGACCGTCAGGATTAACTGTAAAAATAAATCCTAATAAAACAGAAAGGATAAAAGCAGTGAGTATGCCTATCATGTTTGTTTTTAACGAATTTCGAGCTAATCCTACATCCCCAAGCGTGGTAGCAAGAGATAAAGACACATTTGGACCAAATGAGGGGAGCAATAACCATAGCTCCTATAGTGACAGCTACATTACCACGTAAAAGACCAATAGCAGCTACGATGGAAGAAAGACTTACCATGATAATATAAGTCTTTGTAGTCTTAGCTGAATCTGATATGTCATTATATAATTCTTCACGGCTTACCCTACCTATCTTTGTTTCAGCCGGTTGTTCCGGTTGAATTTCTCCATATTCAGGTGGTTTTTCTTCTTCTGATGGTTCAGGTCGAGGGATAGAGGCTTCAACAGGTAAAAGGATTATCCTAAAGCCATCTACTATTGAAAAATGTTTTTCAAAAAGGTCCATCATTGCTTCTGTTTCTTCAGCTGACAAAAGTACTCTCACAAGAATCTTGCCTTCTGATAATTTCTCGTACCAAATACCCAGTGCATGATGGTCTTTTAACAATTCTTGCACAAATTTGCTATGGTCTTCGGGAAGAAATAATTCAATTAAACGGAGCGCCATCTTTTTCTAATTTGCATATTTTTTGACACAATTATACATTCTGGCATGGGCTATCGCGACTCTTTCAGCACATATCCCAAGATTACTACTGGCATTTTCAATATTTGCACCTTGAAATATTTTCCCATTTGCATAAACTGCAGCTCCAACACGAAAATTTGAATAAGGAGAATATGATAATTCAGTTGCCTGTTTAGCCTTTATTAGCAATTGTTCCTGTATTTCAGTCATAAGTTCTTCACTCCTACATCTTGTATTATGTATTCAAGCATGTTGCATAGAGTAAGAAAAAGCTCTTTAAGTTTACTCTCACTAATAGCTAATTTCAAAAGCTTTATCACTATCCAAAGCAACTATACCCATCACGTTACCAGCAATGTTCCTTATTGGATGGTGAATCTGACATCAGACTTTAAAACTTAAAGAAGTTTTAAAGGGGAAGCTCTTCACTCAACAATAACGACGATCCTTGCCTTTTGCTCAGGCTGTCAACTCCATCCGAGCCTGTACCATCAGCGCTGACAGTGTCAAAATTTATTATTCCGGGCTATTTCAGTTTCTTCACAAGATCCTGTGTTGGAATTGCAGGTAATGTTAGAATCTGAACAGAACCTCTCGACCCGATTTCTGCTGATGCCTTCATAATTGTTAAATTGTCCGGTGCCTCAACAATACTCACAAAATCATAGGGACCTAACACTGCAAACTGTTCTTTTACCTTTACCCCCATAGCTTCCAGTTCCTTGTTAACCTCAAATATCCTTGAGGGTTTCTGCTTGAGGGTCTTCCTCCCTTCATCGGTTAAATTGCTAAGAATAACATAATATGCCATTTTCTAATCCTCCTTTAAAGATCATTTATATCCTTATACATTGAAAATGAGCAATTGTCAATTGTGAATTCTTATTCTTATCATTTTTTATCGTGAGGACTTTACAAGAAGGAAGACTTCAGAAGAAGAGATAAATAGTGGCCAGGGGAGATTTTTAAATAATGAACTTTTATAGTAGCCCCCTATTCCAGAAAAAGTGTTTGTTTCATATGAAAGCCTCTACCTTCAAGGACAGTGTCTAAATACTCAAATTTAAAAGGGGAAATTTTCAGAATATTCATAGATTCAGGCATTTCAACACTTTCAATACCCCTGCGTGCCATATATGCTTCAATCCCTTTCTCATATATCGTTGAGCCTCTCCTCCCTACTTCAGCTATGCCTGTAATCTGGACTCCTTTTAGGGTTTCCCACCCTGTAAATGGTGCATGAACAGCTACTGAAACACGCGGATTCTTTCGAATGTTCTCCAGTTTCTTTCCCCTTTCAGTAAAGATGTAAAGAGTTACACCTATTGGGAAAAATTCTACGGGAGATGCCCTGGGAATATTATCCGAGCATGTTGCTATCACGCATGTAGGTTGTGTTTTCAAAAGCTCTATTATTAACCGCTCCAGTTCGTCTCGGTCTAATTCTTTTCCCATAGATAAGTCTCCTTGTAAAAATTGTAATTTTTTACACTTCCTCTATCCTGTTTCATTTTTGATCCCATAAACTTTTATGCTCACGATCGAACTTGCCAATTCTCTTGCTTTTTCAGGTGGTATTTCCAAATCCTCAATGATTGCCTTTGCAGTTGGATCATTCGTCATACATTCGACAGGAAAAGACGTCTCATCAATGATCTTGACATCTTGGAATCCTGCCTCTTTTATGACTCCTATATATCCATCCTTTATGATAGCTCCAGAAAGACAACCGATATATGCCTCAACAGAATTCTTTATAGAATCTGGAAGTTCTTTCAGCAAAACAATATCCGAAACCATCAGCCTACCACCTGGTTTGAGCGTCCTGAACGCTTCCCTAAAAACCATGCTTTTGTCAGGTGAGAGGTTGATTACGCAATTTGAGATGACTACATCAATAGAATTATCAGCAACTGGTATATTTTCAATTTCTCCAAGCCTGAACTCTACATTACCGTAATCCCCTTTCCCGGCGTACTCCTTCGCCTTTTCAATCATCTCTGGTGTCATATCTATCCCAATAACTCTTCCGCTTTTACCAACTATGTCAGCAGCAAGGAAGCAATCGAATCCTGCGCCTGAGCCAAGGTCAAGAACGGTATCACCCTCTCTTAAAGAGGCAAGGGCGACCGGATTCCCACAGCCAAGCCCTAAGTTAGCACCTTCAGGAACTGTTTCGAGTTCTTTTTCGGA
>JBGOWS010000145.1:0-5626 GCA_041478735.1 Thermodesulfovibrionia bacterium
ATGAGAACCCCTTTCTTTGTGGTTTATTTTTGATAAAATCTATGCCACTATTATAAGGGGTTTTCATGCTTAAAATCACTGTTTTTATTATGTTTTTTGGGGTTTGTTTAAACAGGCTTTAATATTCAAAATTATTATCAGCATCCTTCAATGCCGGATGGTTTTTATCTTTTTCCGAGAGAACAGGGTCTTTGACCGGCCAGTGGATATTTATATCAGGGTCATTCCAGATAATCCCCCGATCATCTTCGGGTGAATACTCTCTGGTACATTTATATATAACATCGGCTGTTTCACTCAAAACAACAAAACCATGGGCAAAACCAGAGGGGACGTAAAGGATAAGATTATTTTCTTCAGACAGTTCAGCACCAACCCATTGTCCAAAGGCAGGGGAACCTTTTCTTATATCAACCGCTGCATCAAAGATCTTCCCTTTTAAGCACAGGACTAATTTACCCTGCGCATTTGGATTTTTCTGAAAGTGAAGTCCTCTCAATATACCCTTTAAAGATTTTGAATAATTGTCCTGAACAAAGTATTCTTTTATACCCATCCTGGCAAAATCCGAATATTTATAGGTCTCCATAAAGAAGCCCCGCCCATCCCTGAAAACCTTTGGTTTTATCAGGACAACTTCCGGTATTGACAATTTTTTAAAAATAAAGGGCATGGCTAACGAAAGTAAGCAGTATGCAGTATGCACAATCACTGGTATTCTCTGCTTACTGCATAGTGCTTACTATCATAGTCTGTATTCATTTTATTATCCTTAAAAGATATTTTCCGTATTCATTATGGTTTAAAGGTTGGGCGAGTTTTAACACTTGCTCTTTATCGATATAACCTAATTTATATGCTATTTCTTCTATGCAGGCTATTTTCAACCCCTGCCTTTTTTCTATAGTTGCTATGAACTCTCCGGCCTCCAAAAGGCTTTCATGCGTCCCTGTATCAAGCCAGGCATAGCCTCTGCCCATCAATTCAACCCTGAGCTTTCCTTTTTTAAGATATTCCTTATTTACATCTGTTATCTCAAGTTCACCCCTCTGTGATGGTTTTATATTTTTCGCAATCTCTATCACACCGTTTTCGTAGAAATAAAGACCTGTTACCGCATACCTTGATTTTGGCACTTCGGGTTTTTCCTCTATGGATAAGACGTTGCCCTTCTCGTCAAATTCTACAATTCCATATCTTTCAGGGTCTTTGACATAATAACCAAATATTGTAGCCCCACCTTTTGTTTTTACATCAATTAAGGCTTTCTTCAGCAAAGCTGTAAGACCGTGGCCATAAAAAATATTATCCCCCAGCACAAGACAGACATCGTCATTGCCTACAAATTCCTCGCCCAGGATAAATGCTTCTGCAATGCCACAGGGATGAGGCTGTTCCTTATAAGAAAAACTAAGCCCTAAATAAGAGCCGTCATTGAATATATTTTTAAAACGTTGTAAATCCTGAGGAGTAGAAATTATCAGGATATCCTTTATGCCTGCAAGCATTAGCACAGATAGCGGGTAGTAGATCATAGGCTTGTCATAAATAGGTAACAATTGTTTGCAAACCCCTATTGTTACCGGATAAAGCCTTGTCCCGATGCCACCGGCGAGAATTATGCCTTTCATCGAAGCCCCAGGGGAGAGGGAGAGGTCATATTTATACTAAGCACTATGCAGTAAGCAGTAAGCACTCTAAAATCAGTAAGTAGTAAGTAGTAGGCAGTAAGCACTAAAAAAGAAAAATAGGGAAAGAGAAAAGGGAAAATTTTCATTTTTTTGTTCCTTTTAGTTTCAGAATCACTTTAGTTCCTTAAAGCCTTATCTAAATCTTCTGCATTTGCATTATTAATATACCCTACTCTTTTGCCATATTTCAAATACATTATTTCTTTTTTCTGTACCTTTACCTGTACCTTTTTCTTTACCTATTAGTCTTTTGGCAGGCTACCGCCATTCATGTCTCCGCTTAGGCGGAGGCATGTCCGATGTAAGGCTACAACTATGTTCAAGGTTCAAGGTTCAGTGTTCTTTACTGCTTACTGCTTACTGCTTACTCCCTGGTGCCTATCCTTCATACTCTGGTCAATAAAGAACCATCAAGCTCAAGTTTGTAACTAATTGCATCAAGGAGAATCATGACCCTCTCATAGCCTTTTACCTCTTTTTCAAACATCCCATAGAAATCTTTAAAAGGTCCATCTTTTATCAAGACCCTGTCGCCTTCTTCGAATCTCTGAGGTTTGACAACCATAATATTCCCATCTTCCATACTTCCTTTTATTGTGTTAATAATCTCATCGTATACAACAATCGGATTATGTTTGCCGACAATGTACCTCACACCCCTTGTGTAAGTAATTAGATGCGCGTATTTCTCTTTATCGAAGTTTGCAAACAGGTAACACGGGAAGAGGGGCTCTATGCTCTCAACAAATTTATTGCGCTTGTATTTTTTTGATTTGAGTTTCGGGTTCAGGACCTCAATCCCTATGCCCTGAAGGCGAAAGGCGACCGGGTCCTCTTTGCTGGGTTTTGTATATATTGCATGCCACATTTTAAATAAATCTCCTTACTGCAAAAAATGCAATTTAGATAGGCATATGTGCAGAAAAAGCTTTACCAGCAGCACCTTTGTGAGACATTTGATACTCAGCGAAGTTCATGTTTTCATTATAACAAATTGATAACCAGGAATATCCAAATCCTGCTTTGTAAAGGTTTTTCTGCACATATGCTTACTATCATTATTGGACAAATGCATTTTTCGGGTTAATGCAAGCTACAGGTAATCACTCCCTCACTTGCCCTCTCAAGAGGAACACACCCCTACACCCCTCTCAAGAGGGGATTGCCCAGTCATTATGAGAAAGAACCTCTTTTCTTTATTTTTGTCTCATATTGCACGCTATGCACTTTCATAATCCTCGTCTCCTTTTATCGGAACATCCGGAGAAATCTCTTGAACCTATCTTTGAAACAGCAAATGCCATACCAAAGACAGCTGAAAGCATAAGTGCATTCGAGGGTATATGAAGGTTGAAATCAAATATACTGTGGATGGCGATAGTGGTTATCGAAGAGAGCATGGATATCTTGAAAATCCCTGTCCGTCCAGCCCAACTGCCTCCAACTATACTACGAACAAAGAAGAATAAAAAAAGGAGGAGTAAGACGGTACCGATTATACCTGCCTCAAGAATAAATTCAAGGTAGTCGTTATGCGCATGGTCATAGATGGATGTGATAGCCTCAGGTGAATAGAATAAAAAAACGTTTATAAATGTGCCCAGACCGCTCCCTGTCAGATAGAAGTCTTTAAAGGCATTTAAGGTCTCTGACCAGACAGCAATCCTTGCTTCACGTGTGATATCAGTCTCATAGAACCTGTCTATAACAGGGTTAATCCCTAGATAAAGCAGGTATAAGAAGAGGACGAATATAAATGCTGTCAGGGTCCAGCTCTTTTTTGCCCTGAATTTATCCCACGAAAGGAAGAGTCCGAAAACAGTAATGCCCGCAAAGAAGCTGATTATGCCGCCCCTTGAAAGGGAAAGAAAGAGAGAAACAGCCATGATGAGAGCAAAAAACCCGAATAATATTTTTCTTTCCCGTTTCTTCCTCGTAAATGCAAGTCCGAGGGTCAGTGGTATGAGCATGCCGATAAATCCGGCATAATGATTTCTGTTCACAAACGGACCGAAAGGAGTTCCACCCTGGGTTAGTTCCCTGAACCAGTATATCCCTCCGTTCCATGTAGCTTTCTGTATTATTGCAAAGATGGCAAGTCCAAAGCCGAAGTAGCTCAATACCTTGAGCAGCCGCTCGAGTGTATGCATGTCTTTAATGCTGAAAGCGAGGAGAATAAAGAAGAGAGAATAGGTAAGCATCCTCAGGAACTCTATTTGCGTCTTATAGGCATAAAGGCTTATATGCATACCGGGGTTTTTATCAACGCTGTAGAATGAATAGAGTTCAAAGGATTTGGGTGCTATATATTTCAGTATAATCGAGGGAAGTGGTAGCATCTGGATAAATATATACGCAAAAAGACCGAACAGGGCAATAAACATATACCTTTCTTTTCGGCTGATAACTGTTTTATCAGTATGCAGAGGATGCCCTGTTTTTGCCCTGATAACGAGCCATATTATTATGAGTGTAAGAACACAGACCTCAATCAGCGCTGAGGACCATATCTCTACAGAGCCGAAGAAAAGTACAGAAAATATCAGGATAGCTGATGCAATGATGACTATCGTTGTGTCAGGCTGATCCCGTCTATCCATGCGCTCCCGCTAATCTTGTTATTGAGTTTATTTGACCGCTCCCTTCTTACCTTTATGGATACGGCACTACATTCTGGAGGAACTTCGAATTCGACGTTAATCTCCCTCCATAAGTTTGTACCTGTTATTACATCGGACTTTTTATACAGGCCTCTGCAGTCGTGGCCTTCAACGGAAAAGAACAGACCATTAGTCGTTGTAAGCGAATCAGTCTTGATATTTCCCCTGAGCAAATATTTAGCCTGAGGTACTACCCTGACCACCTGTGAGGCTATTGTTATACCAGGGTTTTGCGTCCCATCAAATGTTACTCCCAGGGAACGGTCTCCGAATATACGGACACCCCAGTCCAAAAACACATCGGCCCCTTTTGTTTCGCTTATCTTCCAGTCAAAGCCGCCGTTCAGTATATCATACTCAAAACTCCCGTTCCAGAGAAGCGAAGGCTGGTTTTCTTTTTTTCCTTTGAACTTCTTATCTATGAAGTCCTTCCATATGCTTTCTGCGTCTTCATAAAGATGTCTTGAGATAAGAAAGTCTGTATACCTCAAGAATAATTCATCTTCTACCGGTAATCCTTTTATTTTATTCCAGAGGTATTTTGCCTCTTCAATTCTATTGGTAGAGATAAGATAGAGGAGGTAATTTTTATAATAAGGATAAGAATCGGGTATAAGATTCTCAAGGATATATTGAGAATTAAGCGGAATTTTCCATACCAGGTCATAAGCATCTACCTGCCTTCCAGGATTAAGAAGGATAAAATTTCTTAAGCTTCTTACCGACCTGTCTATGTCACCATTTATCAGATAGAAGACCCCTGCCTCCCACATCACAGCAGGGCTCTTCGGAATAAGCCTTACAGCCCTTTCCAAAGCATTACCCGCGTTCTCTGTCAGCCCTGCTGCCCGGTATGCTTTTGCGAGGTCAAGCCAGCAACCTCCCTGCAGGGGACTCAGCCTTATAGACTCTTCATAATATTTGATTGCTTTTGTCAGGTCAGGACCTTCACTGTTATACTGGTAAAACCTTCCGAGGAGGTAGTGATAGGTTGCATTCTTTTTTTCATGAGAGACTGCTGAAAGAAGTCCTTTCTCATCCATGTTATCGAAAGATAACTTGCTGAGAAATGGCATTGAGACAAACCAGAGTGAAAGGAGGTACAAGGGGAATATTATTGACAATAAAAGAATCTGGCGTTTATTTATTTTCATCAGCATAATAATATCTATAGTAATTATAATAAAAGCTGTATCTCATATTTGATTGGCTTACCGAGTTAAGCACGACCCCCAGTATCTTTGCATTTACACCTTCAAGCATTCTCCTTGCTTC
>JBGOWS010000131.1:0-6215 GCA_041478735.1 Thermodesulfovibrionia bacterium
AAAGTTGGCATTTTCGCCCTCTTGTTAGTTCTTATATTTATATTAGGCACTACAGTTCTTGTATCAATTCTTGGCAGAAGAATGAAACAGGACGATGGACTTATGGGGGTCATGGCTGCCGGAACAGGAATATGTGGTGTCTCTGCTGCAGTTGCCGTTGCCCCCGTTGTTAATGCCAAGCCGAGGGACTTCTTCTATGCAGTTGGGACAATACTCCTTTTTGGAACCGTGGCCCTGTTTACCTTTCCATACATTGGTAAGGCTTTGGGGATGTCACAGCCGGTCTTTGGTGCATGGGTTGGAACCGCAATCCTTAATACCGCCCAACTCGTTGCTGCTGCAACATGGTATGGACATGAATCGCTGTTAACAGCAAACATAATTAATATCGTCAGAGTTGGATTTATTCCGATTGTTGTTATTTTTTGCATCTGGTTTTATGTGATCAAGCCGGCAGCTGCTGAAGGTAGACATGAAAAGATAAATAAATGGCAGGTGGTAAAGGAGAAATTTCCATTATTTATTCTGGGGTTCTTTGCAATGGTTACGCTGAACGAGCTTGGTGTTTTCACAGAAGAGCATAGAACTATTTTTGGAAAACAATTCCTGCAGGTCTTCTTTGCTGTTGGATTTGCAGGTGTTGGTCTTAACATAGCTTTTGAAGACTTGAAAAAGGCCGGGGGCAAGGCATTTGTAATCGGCTTTTTGGCGGCTACTATAAAAGCAGTGCTCTCTGCTATTATAGTTATACTGATAGGGACAGAGGCATTTAAGGTCAAATGACCTGAATCCATCCATTTTGATAACCTTACAACATTCGATATGAGAAGTCCGAAGTAATTTCTTTTAAAACAAGATTTAATCTATCGAATTAAGACCTAAAAAGGATTTATACGCAAATGGTATAATTTATCTGATCGTATAGAAGAGTAATAGAAGAGTAATCCTCTGTGTCAATATAGATGAGACACCTTCCCTATGATAAATTAGAGTAGAGGAGAGAAGGCGAAATGGAGTTGTCCAAAGTTGAAAAAATGCAAAGAATTATAGTGGACATAGACAATACCTTGTGGGACTTCGCATCCGTATTCCAGGAGAGGTTGAGAAAGATAGCGCCTACGATACCGCCTATGACTGAATGGAAATGGGACTTCTACATGGACTATATAAGCATAGAAGAACTTTACAGTATCATCAATGATATTCACAAAGAACAAGATTTATTCGAGCCTTTTCCTTCTGCTAAGTGGTTTCTCAACTCTCTCCTTGATAAAGGCTGTGAAATAACCATAGCCTCTCACCGGCAAGAGAACTCAAGAAAAGCTACAGAAAAATTCCTTAAAAAGCACAGCTTACCGTACACAGAACTCCACCTGAGCAACAACAAGACTGTGCTTTTTGACTCAAGTATGGCACTTGTCGACGATGCTCCACACCTTCTCGATGAGGCAAAACAGAAGGGGCTTATCTGCACAGGGCTCCTCCACCCTTGGAATAAAAACACAGGACATCCTCTTTTTGGTACGCTTGAAGAAGTCTTAGAATTCCTTTTTAAAAAATTGCATGGCAATTGAAGGGGGTAGAACTGACTGGTTTTTATTGGAGCGGGCGACGGGATTTGAACCCGCGACCTTCAGCTTGGGAAGCTGACACTCTACCGCTGAGTTACGCCCGCAATACAAATTTTATAAATTATATGTTCCTAAAAGTCAAGAAAGGTCCTTGAAAATTATCAAGTGAGTGCTGGAGTATTATATCTGACTCACATTATCATTGTCTATGAATCGGACGTATTAATTTAGAGTTATGACAATTCAATCTAATAAGCTCAGAAATAAGATCCTTAAAGATTCGTACAACTCTATAATTTTCGAGAAAGGCAAGGGAAGAGAAATATACCTTGTCGGAGGATATATACGCGATATCTTGAGAGGAGTACGTTCTCCGGACAGAGATTATATTGTCAGCGGAAATATAACATCTTTTGTTAATGAAATCAGAAATATCATTGGGGGCACCGTAGTCAGATTCAAAAAGGGAGATATGATAAGGATCGCCTTGAAAAATGGATTAACATTTGATTTCTCAAGACCTTTGGGTACACTCAGAGAAGACCTGTCAAAAAGAGATTTTACCATTAATGCAATCGCATGGTCTCCCGAAAAAGAAATTATTGACTTTTACAATGGGTTGGAGGACATAAAAAAGAAAAAGATACGCTCTATTTCTAAGGAAAACCTGATTTCTGACCCCTTAAGAATGCTCAGGGCATACAGGTTTGCAGCAGAGTTTAACGGTTCAATAGAAAAGAGAACACGGAAGGCAATTGAATTGCTGCATAACAATATCAAAGAGATATCTTCTGAAAGAATAACTTTAGAACTTTTCAATTTGTTAAACTCAAACCATTCAGTAAAGTATCTAAAGATGGCGCTTTCTGATGGTCTCTTGAACGACATTTTATTCTTATCTTATAAAGTGTTAGCGCGTAATATTAAAGTAATTTCTTTAGTTGAAGAGGCTAACATTAACAAGATTCCGCCTAAAATTAAAGTTCTACTTAACAAAATATTTTCCCAAAACCTTACATATAAAGGATTAATCTGCCTGGAGTTATTACTACAAAACGATCTTACAACGCCCGAAAGAGTCCCCAATATTAAAATGAGTTCTGCTATAAGAAAGCGGATAGAACTGGCCCAAAAAGGTATTAAAGAATTCAAAGAAACGAAATACAAGTCAAAAAATAAATTATTTGATATCTTCCAGACATCAAAAGAGGCGACAACAGACATCCTGGTCATAGCAGGTAGATTAGACCTTTTAAAAGAATATGCGAAGTTTAAGAGAATATGGAAGAAAGGATTTTTAAGTTCAGAAGATATAATAAATATTTCAGGTGTTAAAACCGGACCAGCCTTAGGAAGGATCATCATTGAAATAAAAAAAGCTCAATTTGAGGTAAGAGTAAAATCTAAAAAGTCGGCAATAAAATTCATTAGAAACCTTCGCTGTTAACTTTTGAAATAACATTTGAATTATTCGCGAATATCTCAAGGGGGGGTGCAATCTTGGAGCGGTATAATAATTTTACATAATATATCTTATCGGACATATACTATAAACATCTATTGTTAGTAACCTGTTATTAACCCAGTTTAGAAATGATGTCTTCCCTCGACAACTAAAGGATCAAACAAGTGTGATTAGTATTTGAGCAGGTTAAAAATAGATTCAAAACAATATGTTACAGCTTCTCTATCGGTTCTCCTTCTAATATGCTTTCTTCTATACCAGAAACCCTTACATATACAAGGGTTCCTTTTGGATAAATTCTTGAAGGTATCCTTACTTTAAGGTAGTTATTCGATGTGCCTAAAGAGATATTCTCAGGACAATGTTCTTCTATAATAATATCAAGGGTTTTATTTATCTGTGACAACATGAAAGCCCTCTTCTTCTTTATATTCAATGCATTCAGCTCGTTAAACCTTTCTCGCTTTATAGATGGGGTGTTCTGCATACTCATTTGGGAAGCTAAGGTGTTCGGTCTTGAGGAAAAAGGAAATATATGCATGTATGCTATTGGTATTGAAGAAAGCAACTCCTTTGTATTTAAAAATTCCTTATCCCCTTCTCCGGGAAAACCTACAATCACGTCTGTACCTATAGCTATATCAGGTACGTTCTTTATTATATTTTCTACCGTTGATATATAAACATCAGAGGTATGCATTCTATTCATAAGTCTTAAAACTGCGTCATCTCCGCTTTGAAGAGGAAGATGTATATGCTTACATAAACGTTGTTCTTTAAGTATCCCTATAAGCTCGTCATCTACTTCATTAATCTCAATAGAGCTTAATCTTATACGATGGATTTTTGTTTTTTTTAAAAGGGTTTTAAGAAGTGCTGAAAGTCTAGTCCTTAGTCTTAGGTCATATCCATAAGAGCCTAGATGTATTCCGGTAAGGACGATCTCATTGTAACCAGATGCCTCGAACTCGTTAGCTTGCCTGATTACCTCGGAAACATCAAGACTGACTGACTTCCCCCGTGCCAGTGGAACTATGCAGTAAGTACATGCAAAATTACACCCGTCCTGTACCTTAAGATAAGGCCTGGATCTACTGCTATAACTGTAAGTGGTACTTGCTATATTATCCGATAACATATTAATAATACTCATCTTTTTATTATTTTCGACGATACTAAAAATACCATCTATATCTCTTATATCATCCGGCCTCAACTGTGAGTAGCAACCGGTTACTATAACCTTGGCACCTGACCTGACTGCTCTTCGTATAAGTTGTCTTGACTGATAATCACTTTTTGATGTTACAGAACAGGTATTTACAATGCAATAATCAGGATGTTCAGATAAGCTTACAATAGAATAACCAAGCTTGTTTAGATTGCCCTCAATAATAGAGCTTTCTGACTGGTTTACCTTGCAACCAAGTGTAAGGACTGAAACTTTCATTTGAAATTACCCCTCACCCTACCCCTCTCCCGCAAGGGGAGAGGGATGCTTATTAAAAATCTCTTTTCTATTGGTGATTTATTTTCAATCCTTCTTTGTGAGCAACTGCTTATGAATGTTTTATTTTTCAACAGGTCTTCCTTCAAGTGAATGCTGTCTGCCTTTTGTTATTAAGACGTTTATGAGTGAGCCTTTTTTAATATCAGTAGTGGGAATAGTAACTATCTTATTAGTCCTTGTCCTTCCGGTAAGTTTTTTCTTATCAGTCTTGCTATAGCCTTCTAAAAGTATTTCCTGAGTTGTCCCTTCAAGCGACTTGTTTTTTCTGGTTGTTATTTCATCCTGGGTTTCCAATATCTCACTTAGCCTCTCAGATATTATTTCTTCTGGCAGATGGTCTTTCATTTCAGCAGCCTTTGTGCCTGGTCTTGGAGAAAATTTAAATGCAAATATCCCGTCGAATTCTATCTCCTTCAATGCCTTTATTGTAAACATATGATCTTCCCCTGTTTCCCCTGGGAAACCGGCTATTATATCTGAAGTTATTGAAATATATGGAACTTTCTCTCTTAGCCTTGAAACTTTTTGTACATAGTCTTTATAAATATAGCCCCTGTTCATAAATCTTAATATATTGCTTGAACCAGATTGCATTGGAAGGTGAATATGCTCGCATACCTTTGATAATCCGGAAATGGCATCTATAAGCTCATCAGAAAGATCTTTTGGGTGAGAAGTAACGAACCTGATCCTGGCTATCCCCTCTACTCTGTCAAGCTTTCTTAAAAGTCCGGGAAAATCTACATCGCTCTCGTAAGAATTAACATTCTGTCCGAGAAGGGTTATTTCCTTGTACCCCCTAGCCGCGAGTTCTACTACCTCAGAATAGATATTTTCACTCGGCCTTGACCTTTCTCTGCCTCTTGCATAAGGGACTATACAGTAACTGCAGAAATTATTGCATCCATACATTATGGTAACCCATGCCTTTACTTCACCATTTCTTTTTAAAGGAAGGTCTCTTATTGCTATCTCTGGATTATCTTCAATAGCAACAGGCGCAGCCCCGCCAGATGTAATATCTTTAAGTATGTGTATATTCTGAGGTCCGAATATGAAATCCACATGAGGCGCCTTTTTGAAAATGTTTTTTCCTTCCTGCTGTGCTATACAACCGGCAACAGCTATCTTAACGCCACTTTTTCTTTTTTTATAAGACCTTATCCTTCCAAGCTCGCTGTAAAACTTCTGTTCAGCATTCTGCCTTATACTGCATGTATTGAATATTATCAGGTCAGCCTCGCGAGAATTGTCAGTGACAGAATACCCTTCCTTTTCGAGAATACCAAGCATTTTTTCAGAATCGTGAACATTCATTTGACAGCCGAATGTTCGAATATAAATTGTTTTAGCCATACCGTAAATTTAACATGGATTACTTTCTGCAAGCAAGGGCGGACTCACTAACATAGGGCAGCCGTTTGATTTCATTACACTCTGAACAACTTAAAACATCAAACCGCTGAACAAGACAACAGAATAAAAGTGTATTACCACTTGAGAGGGCTGAAACAAAAGAATAACTTTTGAGGCTCTTGCAAAAGTATCAAATGTTCACCCTCCCCAACCCCTCCCATCCCCGGCCTCGCTCCGCGAAGCGGGGCGGGCAAGGGAGGGGCTTGATAATAAACCCTCTCCCCTTGTGGGAGAGGGCAAGGGTGAGGGGTAA
>JBGOWS010000049.1:0-11681 GCA_041478735.1 Thermodesulfovibrionia bacterium
GTTATCCCGACAAGTTCCTCACCCTTATATCTCAGGAGAATGCCATTTTCAAGCATCTCGGAATCTGTTGCATGCTGCGGCCTTTTGAAGCTTATATAAAGCACATCGGCTTCTTTATCATAATCTATCCACATCTTTGTCTCCGGCATTTTTATGAAGTGCGATACAAGCTCATTTACTTCTTTCAGGGTTTTTTCTATTTCTGCAGTTGCCATAAAATCACCTCTCTTTCGAGTTTTATTTTGCTTGTTAAGTATGCAGTAATTATAAAACCGTCACTTCTGCCGATTTCTTTATATACTACAGCGAGAAATTTCCCTTCTTCCCTTTGCTTTAAAGCAATCAATGCTTCCTCATATCCTTTTATGACATAATCAGGGGATTCAACTGTTAGCAGGACATTATCAAAATACCCTGCCAAGTCATTATGGTTTTCGACTATATGAATCCATCGCTCATTGGTTAATCTGATTGGGATATTATTGATTGATTTTGCTATTTCCAATTCTCATCACCTTTTAGTCTCAAATAATTATATCAGACTTTATGCTTTACCTCCCCTTAAAGATCTTTTGCCACTCTACTTCTTTTTTTCATGTATATGATGGGATACGGTAGGTACTTCAAAGGATAGATTTTCTTTTTTACCAGCCCAAGTTAATTGTGGGTCAAGATGTGGGTCATAGTCATACTTCTTGGGTTTTGGGGTTGAAGTGTCATAAGAGGCAAGTCCTACTGGAACAACATTTTTCCTTGTTTCGGTTTCATGCCTGTAGGCTTCTACATCTTCCTCTTTCTTTGACTTCCTTGCCAATGTCACCCCCCCCCTTAACACATTGAAATATAGATAATTCTACAAATAAATTGCAACTTATAAAACTTTTTCGCTAAATTCCATGTCACTGCGGAAGACGATGTAGGGCTTCTGCGGGCTTTTCAATTGCTTAGGTAGGCTAATATAACTCTAAAGGGCTGTTGCACTGTTGTTGCTCGTTTTTTCAGCTTTTTTGAAACGCTAACATATTGAAATTAAAAGAATTCATTGGTGGACGGTAGGGGATTCGAACCCCCGACTTCCACGTTGCGAACGTGGCGCTCTCCCAGCTGAGCTAACCGCCCATTTCAGATACTGAAATTACCAATCGAATTTAATTATAAAGCTATACTGGCAATCTGCACAAGTAATCTTTAACCAACGAATTCATCGATGCTATGCATCGGGGTATAATCATCTCTCCTCATTCATCGTCATTGACCCGAAAATACCCCTCTTTGGCAAAGAGGGGGTTGGGGAGATTTTATGAATTATAACTGCAAACATTTGTTCTTAAAATCCCCCTTCATCCCCCTTTTCCAAAGGGGGAGCATATGGTGTTTTCATGCTCCTTTGTGAGCGCTTGCTCATGTCGATTCCTGCGAAAGCAGGAATCCAGGAAATAAAGAAACTGGATTCTCTCCTCGGCGAGTCGCCCCCGCACTCAGGCGGGTTCGCTGAGGAGAATGAGGTGACCGCATCAAGTGCGGAATGACATACCTGTTCCTGAACTGTTCAAAAATTTGATACCTCGCAGGTTGCTGCGGGGTAGTTCATTCGTAAAAATAGCAAGTAAATAATCAGAGAATGGTGATATTACAAATATAATATTTTTAATGTTATAATTACTACTTGCAAATTAGGTTTGATGTTAGTTTGATAGTTCTTGTCTGAAGTTTTCTGACAGAAGATTCGGGGCGTAGCGCAGCCTGGCTAGCGCACCTGCCTTGGGAGCAGGGGGTCGGAGGTTCAAATCCTCTCGCCCCGACCATTAGTAATATTTATGCTTGAGAGGTAACAGCCTCTTTTGGTTTTTTATTGTGGTGTCTTTTGTTGGCTTCCAGTATCTTCTTTCTCAACCTGATAGATTTAGGTGTGACCTCAACAAGTTCATCTTCCTTAATAAATTCTATCGCCTGCTCAAGGCTCATAATCCTTGGAGGTATCAACTGCAGTGCATCATCTGCGTTGGAAGCGCGCATGTTTGTAAGTTTCTTTTCCTTTATGACATTAACATCAAGGTCATTTTCTCTTGAATTTTCACCTATAACCATGCCCTCAAATACAGTGGTATTTTCCCTGATGAAGAGTACACCCCTTGGCTGCAGGTGAAAAAGTGCATAGGTAGTGGAAATCCCCTGTCTGTCAGCTACAAGTGCTCCTGTCTGCCTCTTCGAAAGTGGCCCCTGCCATGGCTCATAACCATCATAGAGATGGTTAAGCAGCCCTGTACCTCTTGTGTCTGTAAGGAACTGTGACCTGAAACCGATCAGCCCCCTCGATGGTATCCTGAATTCAAGCCTCACCCTGCCGTAACCATTGTTCTGCATCTTCTGCATTCTGCCCCTTCTCATACCGACCTGCTGGGTAACTACACCAACGAAGTCCTCTGGTACATCTATTACCAGTAATTCCATAGGTTCATGCAAAACACCCTTTATTGTCTTTGTTATCGTCTCAGGCATGGCAACAGAAAGCTCGTATCCCTCTCTTCTCATCATCTCTATAAGTATGGCAAGCTGTAACTCTCCACGCCCCATAACCTTAAAAGAATCCATATCATCAAAATCTATGTTTATGGATACGTTATAAAGAAGCTCCTTTTCGAGTCTTTCTCTCAATTTTCTGGATGTTACATATCTGCCATCCCTTCCTGAAAAAGGAGATGTATTGACAGAAAACACCATTGAAATTGTAGGCTTATCCACTTTTATTCTCGGCAGTGCCTTGGGATTTTCTATATCCGTGATGGTATCTCCTATGTTTATTCCCTCAATGCCGGCAAGGGCGATAATTTCTCCGGCATTCACCTCTTTTGTATCAATCCTATCAAGACCCTGAAAGGTGAATAGAGATGAAACCTTTGTTTTTGACACTTCACCTTCTCCCTTTATCATAGAGACATAATCACCCACCTTCACTGTTCCTGAGAAGACACGTCCTATCGCGAGCCTTCCGATATAGTCATCATAGTCGATGTTTGTGACAAGGAGTTGCAATATGCCATCGCTCTCGCCAGCAGGAGGTGGTATTGTCTTGATTATCATGTCAAAGAGTGGTTTAAGGTTATCTGAGTCTTCCTCCATGTTAAGTTTTGCAACACCCTGTTTGGCATTGGTATAAATAACAGGAAATTCAAGCTGCTCTTCCGTGGCATCGAGATCGATAAAGAGGTCATAAACCTCGTTCAGGACAGCCTGAATCCTCGCATCTGACCTGTCTATCTTGTTAACAACAAGGATCGGAGGGAGTTTGAGTTCAAGGGCCTTTTTCAGGACGAATCTCGTCTGGGGCAAGGGGCCTTCTGAAGCATCAACAAGTAATAATACGCCGTCAACCATCTTTAAAGTCCTTTCAACCTCACCACCAAAGTCTGCATGGCCAGGGGTATCCACGATGTTAATCTTGACCCCATTATAGTTAACCGCTGTATTCTTTGCCATGATGGTTATCCCGCGTTCCCTTTCAAGGTCAGTATTATCCATAATACGCTCCTGCACCTGTTCGTTGGAGCGGAAGATTCCAGACTGTTTCAGCAGCCCGTCAACAAGTGTAGTTTTCCCATGGTCAACATGGGCTATAATAGCAATATTCCTTAAATCATTACGTCTCATAACGAACCACTCCTCTTTTCTGCCTTCAAAAATCTAATGCGCTAACGCGGCACTATTAAGAATAAAAGACAAATTTAGTTATTTAGAGTATCAATCAAGATTTTTATCGACAATGTCTCTGGTGGGACAAAGCAATAACATATATGATATTTTACATGAATAAAGAAATAAAAACCAGAGGCGGGGTTTAGCCCTTGTATTGACAATTTACTATTAATTCTATTATCTTAATTATCTTAATTATCTATAAGGAAGGTGATGAGATGAGGACTCTTTTTGCTAAAGAGGGTGATTTTGAAAGGAAGTGGTATCTTGTTGATGCTAAGGATGCTGTCCTTGGAAGGCTTGCGGTCAAGATTGCCAATTACCTGCGCGGTAAGAACAAGCCAATATTTACTCCTAACTGCGATACAGGCGATTTTATAATTGTTATTAATGCAGAAAAAGTAAAACTTACGGGCAAGAAGCTTGATAATAAAGTTTATTATAGACATTCAGGTTATCCGGGTGGTCTGAAAGCCGAGACCGCGAGAGAGCGTCTTAATAAATATCCGGAAAGGATCCTTACTGATGCAGTATGGGGTATGCTTCCAAAGGGAAGGCTCGGCAGGGCGATGATAAAAAAGCTTAAGGTGTATAAGGGGACTGGACATCCGCATGCGGCACAGAAACCGGAGATATTATCCATATAGGCAAAATCAGATTTAGTCTGATAATAAAGGAGCTATAAATGACCGAGATTCAATACAATGCAACTGGTAGAAGAAAAACATCAGTAGCGAGAGTGAGTATTTCACCTGGTGATGGACAAATAATCATCAATAAAAAACCTGCTGATATCTATTTCCCGAGGGAAACATTAATGATGATGATACGTCAGCCGATTGAGCTTGCTGGTATAACGGGGAAATATAATATTATAGCAAAGGTTACCGGTGGTGGACCTACAGGACAGGCGGGCGCAGTGAGGCATGGCATATCAAGGGCGATTGTTGATATGAATAGTGACCTGCGCTTAAGGCTTAAGAAAGAGGGGTTTCTCACAAGAGATCCGAGGGAAAAAGAGAGAAAGAAATACGGCCAGAAAGGCGCGCGTAAGAGATTCCAGTTCTCCAAGAGATAAATAAAAAATGATTCCTGTTGTCATATGTGGCGGCAGTGGATATACAGGAGGCGAATTACTACGCATTCTTTCAGGTCACACCAGCGTTATAGTCACAGGAGTCACTTCAGAAAGATCTGCAGGAAAATCTGTAATTGACCTCTTCCCGAATCTTCACAAATACTCGCAGCTCATATATGAACAGTTAAAAGCCGAAGATATCCTTGATAGGGCAGAACTGTTTTTTACGGCGCTCCCCCATGGAAAGTCTCAGGAGGCAGTGGATTTTTTTTTAAAACACGGAAAGAAGGTTATTGACCTCTCTGCTGATTACAGGCTAAGAGATGCAAAGATATATGAAGAATGGTATAAAGTACCTCATAAATTTCAATCATCTCTTAAAAGGGCTGTCTATGGACTGCCCGAGCTTCACAGGAAAAAAATCGCAAAGGCAAGCCTGATAGCTAACCCCGGTTGCTACCCAACAGGCGCTATCCTTGGACTATATCCTGCAATAAAAAATAAACTCATTGATGTTACCTCAATAATTATAGACTCGAAATCTGGAGCAAGTGGTGCCGGCAGGACTTCAGATATTGGATTTTCGTATTGTGAGGTAAATGGAGGTTTTAAGGCATATTCGATAGCAACACACAGGCATACCCCTGAAATTGAACAGGAGCTGTCTGCTGTAGCAGGGAAGGGTATAAAGGTTAACTTTACTCCACACCTTGCACCTTTCGACAGGGGGATACTCACAACTATATATGCAGGGCTTGCAAAAAGTGCTGGTACAGAAAAAGTTATAGATATTTACAAAAAGGCTTATGCTAAAGAGCCATTTACAAAGGTTCTGGATGAAGGAAGATTCCCAAACGTCAAAAATGTACGCGGGACAAACCTGTGCGAGATAGGGCTTACTGTTAATATGAGGACCGGTACTCTAATCGTTGTAACCGCAATAGATAATCTTGTAAAAGGCGCTTCAGGACAGGCTGTGCATAACATGAATATCATGATGGGGTTTGAGGAAAGCACAGCCCTCGACACAGTTGCATTATTTCCATGATATAATTCCCCGGTCTCCCTTTAACCCGAATGATGCAGACATTGTTTAAAATTTTATTTAACTCGATGAATTTATTGAAAACATCTTTTTTGGTAAAATTTACTAAAATATTCTCAAAACCATCAGTTAAAGGTACACTAAGGTATCGAAAAATAAAATTTCTCACAACATCTGCATCATTTCAGTGCATTATTTGGGTTAATAAAGGAGAATTGAGGAGAATTTGTTGAAAAAGCAAGTTAGTATGATTCCAAAAGGTTTTTTGTTTTCCACTGCAGAGGCTGCAATCAAAACTCCGGGCCGAAAAGACCTTGCCCTTATATATTCTGAGGCAGAGGCTAATATCGCCGGCGCATTCACAACAAATCAGATCAAGGCAGCACCTGTTAAACTTGACATTAAAAAGATAAGGTCAGGCAGAGGGCAGGCTATAGTAGTAAACAGCGGGAATGCAAATGCATGTACAGGTAAAAAGGGCATTCAGGATGCTGTTGATATGGTAAGGCTTATTGCTGATGGTCTGAATATAAAACCCTCTCTCGTTTATATCTGTTCAACGGGTGTCATAGGTATGCCTATGCCTATGGACCGAATAATACCAAAGACTTCCGGACTTATAGCTAATCTTGGCAGTTCGTCCATGGAGGACGTTGCAAAAGCGATAATGACAACTGACACATTCCCGAAGATAATAAATAAAAGGGTAAAAATCGGCAGCAGGACAGGCAGTATCGCGGGTATCTGCAAGGGTGCTGGCATGATATGGCCTGATATGGCAACCATGCTCTGCTTTATAATGACGGATATCGCAGTTAATCATAAGACCTTAGATAAAGCACTGAATGATGCAGTAAAAGGTTCATTTAATACGATTACCATTGACGGTGACAGATCAACCAATGACACTGTACTTATAATGGCTAATGGCATGCTCGGGAACCCTCAAATTACAAAGAAGTCAGAATCTTATATTGCATTTAAAAAGGCTTTATCTGAAGTCACACTGGAGTTATCAAGGTTAATTGTTAAAGACGGTGAGGGGGCATCTAAATTTATTGAGGTAGAGGTAAAAGGTGCAAGGAATAAGTCGCATGCAGAAAAGGCTGCATTTGCGGTGGCAAACTCAAATCTTGTAAAGACAGCTATTTACGGAAATGATGCAAATTGGGGTCGCATCATGGCAGCCCTCGGATATTCAGGCGTCCCGATTAAAGAAGAAAAAGTAGATATTAATTTCGGAAAAGTAAGAATTGTAAACAAGGGCTTAGGTACGGGAAAAGATAAAGAGGCAAACGAAGTCTTAAAAAGGAAAGACGTTAAGATAATCATCGATCTGCACCTCGGCAGGTCTTCCGCTAAGGTCCTGACATGTGACCTGACAGAGGAATATATCAAGGTTAACGCAGCTTACAGAACATAAAAATACCAGCTTCCAGGATAAAATCTTTAAAAGTTTTTCAGACAGTGGTTTTCTTGTTCTATTTAAATTTCAATAAGTTCGTATTCTCTTTTGCCCAGCCCAAGTCTTTCTGCCTCTTCCATCTGAACCCAGTAAGGCTTTTCAGCAAGCCTGAATAATATATCTTCACCTTTAGCAATAGCTTTTTCCTCAGATGCTGACTGAGGCAGGGGAGGAGCCTTCATTAGTATATCCACACTTGCCTGTTCAATAGAAACTATATCATCTGATATAAGGATACCCTGGTCCTGTATAACAGGCACATCTGCTACAGGCATACAGTCACATTCAGGCTGTATCTCTGTAAGAAAATTTATATAGATGACCTTCCCCTTTTTAAACGAACTCAGAACGGTTTTTGCAGACTCTGCGAGGGAGCGCATGAACCTTTCGTCATTGCCTGGCAATGAAAGTGCACCAGAGGGACAAACCCTTGTGCATCTGCCGCACCTCCAACAGTCTTCTTCTTTGTAGGCAAAAAGTTCGTTTTCAAAATTTATGGCCTCAAGCGGGCAAATCTCCTCACACTGGTAGCAGAGTTCACATCTTTCTTTATACCAGATCAATTTGCCCTCTCCCACTGTATGCATAGCGCCCCTGCCGCATTTCCAGCCGCATTCTCTATGCCTTGAGCTTACACCTCCCATCGCAACATTTTTTATCGCACCTGCATAACCTGACTGAATATGTCCCTTAATATGGGAACATACAACCATCGCAGGTACATCGTGTATAAGGCTTGCAACAGCGATCTCCCCGAGTATTTCGCCAGCCTTTACCATTATATTATCGTTTCCATAGAGCCCGTCAGCAAGTACAACGGGTGCTCCTACTGTTAAATGATTAATGCCGTTCTGATTTGCTACCTCAAGATAATCCAGACCTTTAATCCTTACTGTATCTGTCACAAAGGGTTTTGCACCAATGTTTTTCAATGAATCAACAACCTTTCTTAAAAAGACAGGCCGTACTATTCTGTGCGCACCCTCGGAACCAAGATGTGTTTTTACAGCAACCCACTCCTTTGGGTCGATATAATTTGATAGATTAAACTTCTTAAGAAGCCTTTCAAGTTTACCCGGCATGCTGTCATCATATTTCCATTTCATTGCCCTTGCTGATGCAAAATATACCTTGGACATAGTCCCTCCTTTTGAGTATTTTCAAGCAACGCAAATCGTGGGTCTTATTATATCAACTTTTTTAAAGTTTCAATTTAGATCAAAATCTTTGTAAAATGTTGATAAAACGATAAGCAAGGGAGAGGCATGTATATATTAGAAAACATCACAATGAATGAGTTTAAGAAATATCTTAAACAGACAAAGACTATTATATTTCCCTTTGGCACCATTGAGGAACATGGAAGACATCTCCCGCTTAATACTGATTCTCTTATTATTCAGGAGGTGCTTAAGTCAGTGGCAAAGAAAAAAAAATTTTTTCTCGCTCCCATTGTCTATTATGGTGTATGTACTACTACTAAAGACCATCCTGGAACTATAAGCATTTCCCCTGAGACACTCAGGAGACTTTCTGCTGACCTTGTAATGGAAGCTTACAAAAAGGGATTGAGGAACTTCTTGCTCATTTCAGGCCACGGTGGCAGCCTTCATATGTCAGCACTGAAAGAGACTGCTGAAATACTGGTGGAGAAACTGAGAGGTATAAAGATAGCGGTTTTTTCTCCATATGATTTATTATGGAAAGAACTTTCGGAGATAGCAGAAACAGCAAATGATTCTCATGCAGGTGAGTTGGAGACATCAATGATGCTTTATTTATCTCCTGAGCTGGTCAAGGGTAGGGCGCCTGAGGAGTATCCTAAAATTACAAAGCCATTTAGTGTAAAGGATAAAGTAAAATGCTGGCCTGGCGGGGTATGGGGAAATCCCCAGAAGGCTTCAGCAGAGAAAGGGAAAAAGGCGATAAATTTAATCGCTGATAAAATCGCAGAGATACTTGAGGATGTTGAAAGGCGCAAATAAATCAGATCATATAAATGTTCCGGGTGACCAATTTCTGTGTAATACCCTGATAACCGGAGGCCTTCTTTTCTGTAACTGCTTATCAGATTTGGTTACATTTTGGTAACAAAATTGATAGTTTCTGATTGTTTATGATATACTAGAAATTGTTCTAAGTACAGGAAATAATTGATTTTTGGGGAGTGGTGTAGGGGTAACACGGCAGATTCTGGATCTGCTTTCAGGGGTTCGAATCCTCTCTCCCCAGCCAAAAAGATAATAATCAGTTCATAGTTGATAGCTTTAATAATTTGTAAATATTGAATTCAGTTTTTCGACTTTTAACTTTTCACTATTAACTATTAACTGCTTTTAAATGGTCCCATCGTCTAGAGGCCTAGGACGTAGCCCTCTCAAGGCTAAAACACGGGTTCGAATCCCGTTGGGACTGCCAATAAAATCAAAGGGTTGCATAGATTATGCTCCTTCCTTTTCTTTTGCATGATTCCAAAAAACCGGCAGAATGTTGTAATATATATAAATTTTGCCATAAAAGATAACTCTTCATGTGAGACAGCTTTCCATGTAAGAGATAAAGGAGATTTTTCATGAGCTTTGGCAGTCTAAAAAATTTATGCATAGGAGATTTAACGGCCAGACTTCCCATCATACAGGGAGGGATGGGAGTTGGGATTTCTCTGTCCGGGCTGGCCTCAGCAGTAGCCAACGAAGGCGGTATCGGAGTTATTGCTACAGCAGTTATTGGAATGAACGAACCTGATTTTTCCATGAATTTCCTGGAAGCGAATATCAGAGCGTTAAGAAAAGAGATCAGAAAAGCCAGAGAGTTATCAAAAGGAATCCTCGGTGTTAATATTATGGTGGCATTGACCAATTTTGCTGATTTAGTCAAAACCGCTATTGAGGAGGGTATAGACATTATTTTTTCAGGGGCCGGACTGCCCCTTAATCTCCCTCAATTTTTATCCGGGACTGAAAAGACGAAACTGGTGCCTATTGTTTCCTCTGCGAGGGCAGCCGGTATTATTCTGAAAAAATGGTCAGAAAAATACAACCGTCTCCCTGATGCTATTGTTGTAGAGGGTCCACTGGCGGGAGGACATCTCGGTTTTAAAGAAGAGATGATTGGCGACCCTGAATATTCATTAGAAAAACTTGTCCCTGAAGTGATTTTGGCAGTAAAACCATATGAAGAAAAATATAAAAAACCCATTCCGGTAATCGCCGCCGGAGGAATCTATACAGGAGCAGATATTTATAGATTTTTCCAGTTGGGAGCTTCGGGTGTGCAGATGGCAACACGGTTCGTTACCACTTATGAATGTGATGCATCGGAAAAATTCAAGCAGACGTATATCGATTCGAGGAAAGAAGATATTGTGATTATCAAAAGCCCTGTCGGAATGCCGGGAAGAGCGATTAAAAATACATTTCTTGATGAAGTGAGTCAGGGGAAAAGGAAGCCGTTCAAATGTCCTTATCACTGCTTAAAAACGTGTGATTATAAAAACACTCCGTATTGCATTTCCTTCGCCCTTATAAATGCCAAAAAAGGTAATTTGTCACACGGCTTTGCATTTGCCGGAGAGAATGCATACAGAGCAAAAGGAATTATTTCAGTAAAAGAATTGATAGAAACTTTAATAGAAGAATATAAGGATGCATCTCGTTGACATGATTTATGCTTAGGATCCTGCATGAAAGGGGGATGATTAAATATTGGATATAAAAGTTGTATATTCTGATGATACGCAGGGTGTACTTAAGCCTTTTCAACTTGATAAGCTAATCAAAATGGGTAAACTAAAAAAGTTTTATCGTTCAGGAGGATGGGTAACTATAGGAGTAGACCCCATAAGAGGAACAGGGGGAAGCTACAATGGTCCCGAGAGACGGAAATCCTCTACTATAATTTTTTTGTAATTTATTTATATTCAAGAGACGATAGAACTTCCTGCTATCGTGATTTTTAAAGGTGCTCCATAATGCAGCATTTTGAACAGAAATCAACAAGATAAGACGTGCTAAGGATAAAGGGTTGTTGTGTTTTTGATGATTTACAAATAGTTCATAAATTAAAAGTAAAACAATAATTGTCAACCGTATTTTTTGAAACTCCTCCTTTATCGACAGTATTAGATGAGTTATATTAAGGTATCATTGTAAGTTCGTTTTAATAAATACTCACGAGATATCATTTCCTCATGGTAAGTGTTATTAAACAATTTTTTGAAAAATACATTAAACCTTTTTCTGATAGTTCAGACAAAGTGTCCGAACATTCCCTTCAAATTGCTACTGCAGCGCTTCTTATAGAGGTGATGCGAGCTGACTCAAAGGTCAGCGAAGAGGAACGCAGAACGGTAGCAAAAACCATCCAGTTAAAATTCAAACTTACTGAGGAGGAAACAAATA
>JBGOWS010000031.1:0-13735 GCA_041478735.1 Thermodesulfovibrionia bacterium
AACCTTTTAACCAGAAGGGGTTTTACTATCTTAGAGGTTCCTATATCTATTTCAGGGAAGAGGAACCTAAACGTTGCATAAAAAAGTGAGGCAGACATGCTGAAAAACCCCGCCAAAGCGACGAGTTTTTATTCTGATTCACGTGACAACACCCCCCTTGAGTCCCCCCTTACTAAGGGGGGTTTAGGGGGGTGTGTGTGCGCATTCTGGAAAAAAAGCTGGCTGGCCAGTCGGGAGGGCTTTGCGGTGTCACTGGTCGGGCTTTTTCATCATATCTGCCTCACAGATGGTAATAATTTTTACAACTGATGGGGGAATTTGGTTAAAGTTTTGCTTTATTGGCTTTTATAAATGATATTTATTGGGCATGTTGCATTTTTATTCCATAGCACTTATGTGCTAATTCTACAAGTTCATCGAACTTCCATGTGCCGCGGTCGGTAAGATAATTTGTTAAGTGTGACGGTACCGCACCGATTCCGAGATAAGCACCGCTGATTGCTCCAGCCATTGCAGCTGTTGTATCCACATCTCCGCCAACTTCGATAGCAGTGCATATAGTTTCCCAGTAGTCATCAGGCGTCCTGAGAAAGGAATAGAGACTCCATAGAACACTGCTGATAACAAACCCGGATATGCCTTTCCATTCTTCATCATCAACATAATCAGCATCGAAGCCGGCTCTTGAAATAAAATCTACGGCTACTTCAGGTGGCAAGGATAACCACTCACTCAGTTTTTTCAGTTCTGAAGCAAAATCGGATGAGATTGTACCTGCCCAATCTGCAAGGGTTGATATAAAGGAATCCGGATTTATCGTTTTTTCCTGAAGCACCAGAGCAACTGCACCGCTGATCGCTACTGCCCCTGCAGAAGATCGGGGATCTTTATGAGTTATCCTGCCCTGATTATGTGCTGCCTGAATGAGCATCTGTGGATTGTCAAAAAAGAACAAGCCAATAGGTGCTGCCCGCATAGCGCTTCCGTTTCCTGCTGATGGAGAAGGGGCACCTGATTCTTCCCATGAGATACCCTGGCATAGTCTTTTTGCTGCCTCTTTTGTTGAATAACCGAATCCCACAATCCTTTTCTCTACAAAGATAAGCTTTATCCGTTCTGCATAATCAGCCGGATCAAATTTTTTGCAAGAAATATAGCTCTGCATAAGTTCACGGGCAAGCTGAGAGTCATCTGAATATTGCCCGAAAGGAAAAGGCCAATGTCCAAACTCTCCGGCTTTTCCTGTTTTTAAAATATCTTCGACATACCTTTCGCATGCTTTCGGTGAAAAGCCCTCTACGGCAAAACCGAGTGCATCACCAAGACATTGGCCGATCAAACAGCCACTGAACTGATCTTTATGAGGTAACATAAATCAATGCCTTCCCTTATCTGCCTTAAGACAGGTGCTTGGGTAAATAATATACCTTAACCCGAAAATTGCGTTTGTACAATGATTATAGCAAGCATATGTGCATAAAAACCTTTACAAAGCAGGATTCGGATATCCCTGGTTATCAATTTGTTATACATGAAAACATGAACTTCGCTGAGTATCAAATGTCTCACAAAGGTGCTGCTGGTAAAGCTTTTTCTGCACACATGCCCGCCTTTTTTTTCATAATTGCATTTTTTTGGGTTAATATTTTATGAAAAGGCGGTAGCATGCCTCAAAATCTTTACAAAGAAACTAAGGAGTTTTATCTTATAATACTTCCTGGCGGGACTTCTCTCTCAGGGCGCAAAAGAATAGGTTTTCCATCAGCGTCTATTGCGAGAATCATTCCCTGGCTCTCAATTCCTCTAATACTTCTCGGTTCTAAATTCAAAAGAACGGGAATTTCCTTGCCGATCAAATGATCAGGTTCGAAAAATTCAGCAATTCCTGCAACAAGCTGTCTTTTTTCTGCACTAAAATCAACTTCTAATTTCATCAGTTTATCTGTTCCGCTTACTTTCTCAGCAGATAAAATCTTTCCAATTCTTATATCTAATTTTTTAAAATCATCAAAGGTAATCATTTATCTACTCTATATGGTGTCCTGTGTGCAACACTTTTTATACTGTCATTGCGAGGGACAAAGTCCCGAAGCAATCTAAAGACGAGATTCCTCGGTCGATGCGACCTCGGAATGACAATAATAGTAAAGTTATTTACCAAATAATTCAAATAGATTTCCCTTAGGCCCGTATAATAATATAATAAACCAGTATCAAGATTGATTTTTGGTTGATATTATCCTACAGATAAAAGGATTTTTGCAATAAAACCTTTTCTATTGCTATTGCAATATGTGTTTACCCTGTTAGAAAGAAAGCTCCGCCCTTTGGGCGGGGTAAAAAAGTGTAGCGAGGGTGAGGTTTAAAGCCCTTTACCCCGTTAGAAAAATTTTCTAACGGGGCAGGCCCGAGTTTTCTAACGGGGTTTACATAGTTCTTCGCGTGTGATAAAATTTTTTAATGAAAAAGATTTTAATGATCGGGCTTTCCATCTTGCTTTCCGGCATGCTTTTCATGATGCTGAGAAATGGGAGAGAAATTAGTGGAGACTTGCAGTTAAAGGGGAATTCTTTTATTGAGGGGCTCAGGATCTTACAGAAAAAGAGAGGCGCTGCTGTCTGGACTTTAAATGCTGAGAAGGCAGATTTTTTAGAAGGTGAAGATAAGGCCGAACTAAGTAAAATTAGCATGTTTATACAGAAAAATGGCATGGTACTTTATGCTGATAAGGGTGTATATAATCTTTTAGACCAGGACTTTACTACGGATAGTCTGGTAAAGGCTGAAGGAAGAGACTTTGTAATAACAGCCGACTCGATTGATTATGAAACTTCTTCAGGAAAGATTAAGACAGAAGGACAGGTGGAGGTTAAGAGTAAAAAATTTAAAGTTGAGGGCAAGGGCATGAGGGCAGATGAAGAACAAAAGGTGAGTATATTAAATGATGTCAAAGCAATTTTTTATAGGTAATCTTTTTTGCCTCAGCAGGGCTTCAATGATCTTTCTCCTGCTGTCAATAAATGCTTTTTCTGCAGAAGAAGCAGAAAGGATAAAGGGTCCGATAATCATAACTTCTGAAATACTGACAGCGGATAACCAAAACCACACTGCTATTTTCGAAAAATCTGTTGTAGCAAAGACTACAGATATGACAATTTATGCGGACAAGATGCTCGTCTACTATAATAAAGATACCGGAAATCTCATAAGGATTGATATAGCAGGCGGGGTCAAAGTAATTAAGGAAAACAGGGTTATTACTTCCAAGGAAGCTACTTATTATGCCGAAGGAGAAAAGGTTATCTTTACAGGTGAACCAAGGGCTGTAGATGGTGAAAATGTTGTTACAGGTAAAAAGATGACATACCTTTTGAATGAAGACCGTTTCCTTGTTGAAGACAGCAAGGTCTTCCTGAAGAAAAATAAAGTACAATAACGGAACAGGGTTGATTATGCACCTCCTTGAAGCAAAAGGGCTTTCAAAAAATTATGGCAAGAGGCATGTTGTTAAGGATCTGAGCCTTTATGTTACTAAAGGTGAGATTGTAGGCCTCCTCGGTCCTAATGGCGCAGGCAAGACAACTACATTCAACATGATGGTAGGACTTGTAAAGCCTGACAGGGGAAAAATCTTTCTGGATAAAGAAGATATAACCGGCCTTCCGATGTACCGGAGGGCCGTGATGGGTATAAGTTACCTGCCCCAGGAACCATCCATATTCAGAAAACTAACAGTTGAGGATAATCTCAAGGCAATACTCGAGATAAGGGGACTCAGTAAAAATGAGATTGATAGTGAAGTAGACCGTTTATTAAAAGAGTTTAACCTTATAGGGCTTGCAAAAAAGGACAGCTATAAACTTTCCGGAGGTGAGAGGAGGAAAACCGAAATAGCAAGGGCTATTGCTATAAAACCAACATTCTTACTATTTGACGAGCCATTTGCAGGCATAGACCCTATTGCGATAATAGAGCTTAAAAAGATGCTGAACTATCTTAAAGGCCGTGGCCTTGGAATACTGATAACAGACCATAACGTGAGAGATACACTTTCAATAACAGACAGGGCATATGTTATAAGCAACGGTGAGATACTTGAAGAGGGCATACCCGATAAAATTGTAGCAGACCCCAGGGTCAAAGAGGCTTTTCTGGGAGAGGAGTTCATACTTTAATGTCTCTTGAAAGCAGACTTGAACTCAGGCTATCACAGAAATTAATACTTACACCTCAGCTTCAGCAGGCACTAAAACTGCTACAATTGCCCCATCTTGAACTTTTGCAGTTTCTCAATCAGGAACTTATTGAAAATCCACTCCTTGAGGAATCTGGTGACGAAATATCTACAAAGGAGCTTACGCCAGAGGAAAGAGAGCTTGTAGAAATTGAGGAGGCACCTGAAGATGCAGAGGTCCCCCTCGAAAATCTTATGAACTTCGCAGTAGACGAATACTTTGAAGAGAGGGAGGCTGATGGAAGAGACCTGGGGTATTTTAATCCTGGGACTGTAGATTCCCCCTCATTCGAACAATTTCTTACCAAGAAACCAGACCTTTACGACCATCTTCTATGGCAACTAAGGCTCTCAGGTGAATCGGAAAACATAAAAAAAGCAGGGGAGATAATAATAAGCAATATAGATGAAAACGGATATCTGAGAGCATCTCTTGAGGAAATAATAAATGAGGCAAAGACCCAGAGGGAAACATCTGAGAAGGCACTCAGCTTGATACAGAGTTTTGACCCCATTGGAGTAGGCGCAGGAAACGTCACAGAATGTTTGCTCTTACAGCTCAGGGCACTTAACCTCGAAGGTACTCTTGTAGAAAAGATAATTATTAACAATATGGGTGAACTTGAAAAAAAGAAATATGCCCAGATTGCACACCAGTACAACTTACCTGTGAAAGATATTATGGCTGCTGTAAAGATTATAGAGGGGCTTGAACCTAAACCCGGCAGAAATTTCTCCAGCTCCACTACAAACTATATCATCCCTGATGTATACGTAATCAAGACAGAAGAAGGGTATCAGATTGTATTAAATGATGATGGGTTGCCGAAGTTAAGGATCAGTAGTTTTTATAGAAAACTTCTTCAACAGAATAATGCCTTTCCAAAAGAGGATAAGCAGTTTCTTATCGAAAAGCTGCGCTCTGCAGTAGGACTTATCAAAAGTCTTGACCAGAGAAACAAAACTATATATAGAGTAACCGAAAGTCTTATAAATTTTCAGACGGGGTTTTTTGATAAGGGCATAGAATATATCAGACCCTTAACCCTCAGGGATGTTGCGTTAGAGCTGAACCTGCATGAAAGTACAATAAGCAGGGTTACATCCAGTAAGTATCTATCATGTGCACATGGATTTTTTGGCTTCAGGACCCTCTTCAGCAGTGCACTCCAAAGCGGCACGGGGAGTGTTTCGTCCACATCTGTAAAGAATATTATAAAAAAGATAGTGATAGAGGAGGATTCCAAAAAGCCTCTTAGTGACCACCAAATAACGGAGATGTTGAAAAGAAGCGGCATTATAATTGCGAGGAGGACTGTTGCAAAATATAGGGAGGGACTGGGAATCCCGTCACAAACGCAGCGGAGGAAATTTAGTTAACTAAAAGGAGGGGTTATGAACATTATTGTTACTGGAAGACATCTTGAAGTTACATCTGCTCTAAAAACCTATGCTGAAAAGAAAATTAAAAAAATTGGTCGTTACCTGTCAAACATATCAGAAGCTGTTGTTACTATCAGCGTGGAAAAGTACAGACATAAAGCAGAAGTTTTGCTAAAGGTCAACGGAGTCCTTATACAGGCAGAAGGGGTTACGGGCGAGGTCTATTCGTCAATCGATGAGGTGGTAGAAAAACTGGAAAGACAGATAAAGAAATATAAAGAGAAACTTGTTTCGCATAGAAAATCTGAAGGAAAAGCAGGTGCCATAGAGTCAAATGTAGCAGCTACTGCGGAGGAGAGCAGGATTATAAAAAATAAAAGGTTTGAGTTGAAACCGATGAGCCCTGATGAGGCTGCAATGCAAATGGATCTCCTCGACAAAAACTTCTTTGTTTTTACGAATGACAATAGTGGAGATATAAACGTTATATACCGCAGGAGGGATGGTAATTTCGGCCTTATAGAACCGGTAAAATGAAGAAGGTCCAGGGTTTGCAGGCTATAGTCATAATCTCCGGCCTTTCCGGTTCTGGTAAAACTGTTGCGCTAAGAGCACTTGAAGATTCTGACTTTTTCTGTGTGGATAACCTTCCCGTAGCGCTTATCGATTCATTCGTTTCGATCATATCTAAAAACAGAGAAATAAAAAAAATAGGGATAGGTATAGACATACGGGAAAAAGGATTTTTATCCGGAATCAATGAAGGACTAAAGGTCCTCAAAAATAAATACCGGGTAGAGGTCCTTTTTTTTGAAGCAGAAAGTGATGTGCTTCTGAGACGTTTTAAAGAGACCCGCAGACCTCATCCACTCGGAGGGAATATTGAAGAAGCGATCCAGATCGAAAAGGATAGACTTTCTCTTTTAAAGGAGGCCGCAGACAGAATCATTGATACATCTTCTTTTACCCCGCATCAACTGAGACAGCTTGTGACATCCCGCTACAGGGTACAGAAGGGTAAAAACCTTATGGCAGTTGTCCTTATTTCTTTTGGGTTTAAATTCGGTCCACCACAGAACATTGACCTGCTTTTCGATGTGAGGTTTCTGCCCAATCCAAATTTTGTACCGGAATTAAAGGCACTGAAAGGAACTGATAAAAGGGTTTCTGACTATGTGCTCAAAAAACAGGAAACGAAGATTCTTATGAGTAAAATGAAGGAATTATTAGATTTTCTTATCCCACTGTATATAAAGGAAGGCAGGTCTTGCTTGACGATTGGCATTGGTTGCACAGGCGGAAATCATCGTTCCCCTGCTATAGTAGAAAAGTTGCGGGGCTATCTTAGAAAGCATCCGATAGATATGAGTATCGTTCATCGGGATATAGTCTGAAGTTGTGCAGGCACAAGCGTACGTAAAAGGTAAAGGGACTTTCTAATAAGCGGAACCCTGTTCTGGCAGATTCAATGAATGGAAAGACAAGCGGAAAAAGAAATAAAAAGACGGCGGCTGAGATTTTCCTGGTGCGTTAAATGTGCGGGTGCGTTCCTTTACAAAGTTCAATTTGAGTTGTTAGTATAGTATTGCTAAGGAGAGGTGGCCGAGCTGGTCGAAGGCAGCCGCCTGCTAAGCGGTTGTGGGGGTAAAACTTCACCCAGGGTTCGAATCCCTGCCTCTCCGCCATTAGCTGCAGTAATGAATGAAAAGTTAAAAGGTTGGAGTATAACTTTAAATTTAAGGAGGATTAGATGAAGAAAGATATTTTAGCAGTAACATTGTGTCTTCTTTTAGCTGTTTCAGTAAGTGCATGTAAGAAGAAGGAAGCTCAACCGCCTGTCCCACAGACGCCGGGACCTATGGCACCTGGACAGATGCCTCCAGGACCCATGATGCAGGGTCCGGGTTCGCCAGGGGGACAGCAGCAAGCTCCGGCACTTGGTGTGATGATGCCAAGAGGTAAGGCACAAGTGGTAGTACCTGATTCTGTTAAGGGCAAGTGGAGCGCAGTAAAGATAATTGTTGAAGATAAGATTGCAAAGAAGAGACAGGAATACACAGTAAACCTTGGCAGTGATTTTAATGTCCCGAATTCCAATATTAAGATTTCCGTTGGGGAGTTTCTACCAGACTTTAAGATGGAAGGTCTTACCCTAACCTCAGTATCAAATAAACCTAATAACCCGGCTCTTGGGATAAGGGTTTTTGAAAACAATAAGCAGATATTCCCTGCCCCCGGGAAACAGTGGGGATGGTTGTTCGAAAAAATACCTACAATTCACCCATTTGAGCATCCAAAGTATAGCATAATACTGAAGGAAGGTGTAAAGAAGGGATAAGGGAACACCTATAGGTTATTTCATTTATCCAAATAATGCAGACATTGTTTTCGTCTCTGCGAATCCGCTGAGGCGGACAAAAATTTATTAAACTCGATAAATTTATTGAAAATATCTTCATTGGTTATATTCACACTGTGGAGTAGAAGTCATTCCACAGTGTGAACTAAAATATTCCTAAAACCATCAGTTAAAGGTACACTAAGGTATCGATCCCGATCTATATCGGGACTCACAACCCCGATATGTATCGGGACATTATTTCTCTACGAGTCGTAGACAATTGCATTATTTGGATTTACGGAATCTATCAGGGGGGGTATTAAGAAGGTAACGCCTGGAGGTGCTTGTCTTGTTTCTTTAGTCTTTATGCGCCTTCTGGGTATAACCGCTGAGATATTTCCCCTGACAGTTAGTTCTGGTTGGTTCAAGATTGATGAAGCTATGTCAAAACTTGTGTGGAATAAGTTTTTTTAGCACATCTGCGAGCAGATCAATTTCATATGACATTAAGGTTAACCCAAATAATGCAGATATTGTTCAAAAATTTATTGAAAATATCTTTATTGGCTATATTCACTAAATTATTCCGAAAACCATCAGTTGGAGGTAAATTAAGGTATCGAAAAATAATTTTTTTCACAACACCTGTATTATCTCAACTGCATTATTGGGATTAATAAATAATCAAATAAATAACAAAGGAGCGAGTGTATGGTTGAGTTAGGAAAAATTGAAAAGCCAGCAGCAGAGAGCTTTGCCGGAAAGAGAAAACTTTACTGTACGCCAAATGTTTACCCTATTGAGGATGCACCTGATGAATATAAGGAGCTCTTTAATAAATACTGGGATGATGTGGCTCAACAAGTAGAAAAACTTGAGGCTGCAGGGAAAATTAAAAAGATATTCTGTGAAAATATCTATGTTCAGGGTGAAGAAGCCCTCAATTTATTAGCTAAAATTAATGATCGGGCTTTCCAGATAATTAAGAGAAAGATCGAAGAAGGAGCTGTTCTTTTACCGGTTGAAAGTGAAGATATTTACGGATGTTTTATGGATTGGGGTAATTGTCTTAGAGTGGTGAGAAGAAAAGAAGTTTTTGATAGGGTCCTTGAGTTTTATACAGATATTTTTAATAAAAGAATCCAGCACATCCTGAACGTTATAGAAAACAACCTCTCTGAAGGTGAAGCAGGTCTTTTTATTATAAGGGATGAAGACAGGATAAAGCTGCAGTTTACAAAAGATATAGAGGTATTCTTGGTGACGCCACCATCTTATGACAGTATTCTAAAGTGGATCAGGGAAAGATGGAAGGAGATTTATCATGATAAAGAAAATAAGAAGGAAAAATAGAGCAGAAATGAAAGATAGCATAAGCCCTGAGCCTGCATGATAAAAAAAGAGTCCTTACAAATCCTGGAGTTCGATAAAATCCTTAATGTAATCTCCAGATTTTCCAACAGTGATGCCTCACAAAAATCTATCCTTGAAATCTACCCTCTGAATGACAGGGAAGAAATAGAAAAAAGGTTTGGACAGATAAAAGAAATTCAGAAGCTCGCTCAAGATGGGACGCCTCTAAAGCTGTCTCATTTCCAGGATATATACCAGCTTATCGAAAAGGTGAAACCCGAAGGTGCGGTTCTCGATCCCCTTGAGCTCATAGCCTTCATGCCTGTTCTTCGGATAATTTCTGATATATCCTCGCAGATTGGAGACAGGAAAAACCTCCCTTTATTGAGCGAAATAACAGACCATTTAACAGGATTCCCTGAAATCACAGACGCTGTGGAGAGATCTCTGGATAGCGAGGGGAATATCCTTGATGCTGCTTCATCTGCGCTCTTTTATTTAAGAACAAGGATAAGGAGCCTGGATGTAAAAATAAGTAAGAGACTGGAGGAGATAGTAAGGGAAAGAAAAATAATTCCATTTTTGCAGGACAACTTTATCACAAAAAGGGCAGGAAGGTGGGTTATCCCGTTAAGGATGGATTCAAAAGGACAGGTTGCAGGAGTAGTGCACGATGTCTCCAAGTCAGGTGAGACGGCATTCATAGAGCCCTTAGAGGTAATAGGGCTTTCCAATGAATTGGAGAATCTCATCGCAGAAGAAAAGGCGGAAGAGATACGTATCTTGAGGAATATCTGCCAGATGATAAGGAAGGTGGTGGATGAAATCAGGGCACAGTACAGTACTATCATCTACCTGGATGTTTTGAATAGCATAGCAAGATTTAGTGACTTCCTGAAAATGAATGTTCCCCTGATAAATGAATCATCTATGATCAAACTGGTAGGAGCAAGACACCCTCTTCTTGTGATGTTAAAGAAGGAAGGCGTTATAAAAGAGGTGGTTCCCCTTGACCTGAGCCTCGGTAGTGAAAACACAGTGATGGTCATAACAGGCCCGAATTCTGGAGGAAAAACCATCACCATTAAGACTGTAGGACTGCTGCTTCTTTTAGCACTGTCAGGGATACCCGTGCCTGCAGATTCCTCATCTTCCTTTCCCCTTACCAATGGACTCCTTGTTGATATAGGAGATGAACAATCCATAGAAAGCAGCCTTTCCACTTTCTCTGCTCATGTCTCCAATATTTCAGAGATACTGAAAAAGACTGATTCAAAAACGGTTGTCCTGATGGATGAACTGGGTACAGGAACCGAACCTGTTCAGGGTGCTGCTATTGCGTGTGCAGTCTTAAAGGGCTTAAAAAAGAAGAGTTCCCTTGTTTTTGCTACTACGCATCTTTTAGATATTGTAGTTTTTGTAAACAGAACAGAAGGGATGGTCAATGCCTCCATGGAATTTGATCAGAATACCTTTACTCCTCTGTACAAATTGAGAGTGGGGGAACCGGGTCAGTCTCATGCACTTGAGATAGCGGCTAAATACGGATTACCTGAAAGCATTATCAGTTTTGCAAAAGAGATGATGGGCAATGTAAATGTGGAATTCTACGATCTCCTGGCAGAATTAAAGGAAGAAAGAATTCAGTATGAAGATTCTTTTAATAAGCTTCAGAGACAGATGGTTGAAATTGAGGAGAAGGAGAGAGTTCTGGATGAAAGGTTCGCTGGCGCGGAAAGGCAGAAAATAGAAATGCTGGAAAAGGCATATAAAGAAGCTCAAGATGTTGTTATGGCCACAAAGAGGCAAATGTATGCACTCCTTGAAGAAGCAAAAAAGGATAAAAGGCGTGAAGTTATAAAGAAGGTTGAAAAAGCACAGCAACAGGTTGAAGAGAAATTAAGAGAGTTCCATAAAGAAGCTTTGTTATCAATGGACGAAATAATGGAAGGCGATGAGGTATTTGTAAGGTCGATTGGATATGATGCAACAGTCGTTAAGATTGACAGGAGACATAACAGGTTAAGATTGAAGGCAGGGAGTAGAGATATAGAAGTGCCAGTCTCGGATATAAGCCTTAAAAGGGGTAAATTACTTGAATCAAATATTTTTGTTGAAAAGACGGGAGAAGCAGAGGAGGAAGTTACATCTGTGCTGAACCTTATTGGCTTAAGGGTTGACGATGCTTTATCAAGTCTTGAGTCCTTCCTTAATCATGCCTCCCTGTCTGGCCTTGAAGAAGTTACCATTATTCACGGAATAGGTACTGGCGCATTGCTTAAAGCAGTACGGAATTACCTTACAGGACATCCCCTCGTGAACCAATATAGAAGCAAAAGTCAATTTGAGGGAGGGGTTACGATAGTAACCATGAAGTGAGAAGAGTAAGGGATACTTGAATAAAGGTTTGGTCAGGCTTTTAAGGAAGCCTTATAACGAAAAACCATTCTTTTATTTTCTCATCAAAATATATTTTATACCTGTATCCATCACTCCCTTTAACCTTAAAGAACCTCTTTCTCGCCTTATACTTAATATCTTCTTCAATCCACATGTTCAGAATTTCGATGATTTCAATCTCTTCATTATGGAGAATAAATACCCTTGGGCTTTCCTCCCCTCGATAACCCGAATAGGCAATAACCTTAATCTTTTCATGAGGCATACATAAAATATAGCAGAATCTCATCAATATATTATGTATTGTTTTATAATTACCTGAAAGTTCTAACCCTGATTATTCATAGCGAACTCTGTTCCAATGGTTGTCATTTTCCGGCTTGACCCCCGTATCAAGTACGGGGCAGGCTCCGAATCCAGTTCCTTTCTTTGGATTCCCCGATCAAGCATGCCCTCCCGAAAGCTTTCGGGATCGGGGGTCGGGGAATGACAGAAACAAAAAAATATCACAAAAGATCTTAAAAGTTTTTTAATATCTTTGAGAATTTATAGCATAAACTATGATTCGGAATATAGTATTTTCGCTCATTCTCGCCCCGACATCCGTCGGGGCTCAGAGGCTTTTGCCTCTTTATCTTTATTAGACAGACTGCCGATCCTGAATCAAGTTCAGGATCGGCAAAAGAAACCGCTCAAATACTATATTCCGCCTGTTTTAGATTTATTCTCGGGGAAGGAGACAGGCTGGTTTGCTACAATTATGTTGAGAGGGTGTGGTATTATAAAACGTGCGCCCATAGCTCAGATGGATAGAGCGTCGGACTACGAATCCGCAGGTCGGGGGTTCAAATCCTCCTGGGCGCGCCAGCTTTTTCTGTCCAATAAAATCCAGGAGCTACCCTATCCCCTATTTAAAAGCTACTTATATAGCCTCAAAAATTCCTCAACTGTTAGCCCTGCCTTTTTTATCTGATCTCTTAACAAACCTTGTTTTATTGGCTTTCCTTTATGAACTGGAATTGACAGGATATATTGACTCCCCTCTTTTGTGAGTTTCACATGGCTACCTTTCTGCCCTTCAGCCTTCCATCCTGCCCTTTCAAAAGCCTTTATACCCTCTCAGGCTTTAGATTATGAAGGCCGCTCATGAGGCTTTCTTAACTTTTCTCTTTTCCTCTAATATCTCAAGGTGTCCCTTTATGGCATCCTTTATCATTTCAAGGGCTTCCTCCACAGTATCCCCTTGAGAAGCACACCCAGGAAGAGACGGACACTCTACCCAATAACCACCATCCTCTGTGTCAGGATGAAGGATGACAGAATATTTCTTACCCCTTATCGTAACCTCATATTTCCTTTCTTTTTGTAAGGCTGAGACTTCTCCTTTGAGTTTTTCCAAAATTTCACCTAAAGCAATAGAGAAGACAAGCTGCCCTTCTTTCAAAGTGTCAATAATAGATTTTTTGTCTTTAGTAATCGTAAAGATTGTTTCCCCATCTGTTAAAAACCTGAGTTCCGAAAGTGGCTTTTTTACATCGGGTATATTCTTTTTAAGGTAATTTATAGCCTTCCTTATCTTCTGGAGGCTTAATCCCTTATCTATTAGGGTCTTGGCAACTTTTAATTGAACAAGGTCATTGAAAGAGTAAAGTCTAACGGATCCATATCCTGAAGCCTCACTTACAGAAGGCTTTATAAAATGTGTTCTGTCCCAGTAATCAATTTGTCTAAAACTTAAGCCAGTAATTCTTGATGCTGTCTTGCTATTAAAGTGCATTCTTTTTCTCCTTTAATTAAAAATACATTGTTGTAATTAAAATACTGAAGAGAAAAATTAATGTCAAGAGGAATTATCTGAAGAAAGGTAAGTCATGCATATTTTCTGGAGAGCTGTGTCGTCAATAATAAGTCTTGCCTTCAATATAAAGGTGGATAATGTTTCCTTGTTGTATAGGAAATTATAAAAATCATACTTTGCAAGTTCTTAATTTTATTGGTATTATTTGGCTGATTGCCAGCATATT
>JBGOWS010000088.1:0-7855 GCA_041478735.1 Thermodesulfovibrionia bacterium
AAGGTTGATGAGGTATCTGAAAAGATTATCGATAAACTAAGAGCAGCGGGCGGATTTGTTTCCGTAACCGATAAAAGCCCGCCTGAAATTATCTACGGCTTGTTCAGGGTGAGCAAGAAAACATACAAAAAAGCGATAGGCGCTCTTTACAAGAAACGGCTTATTATCATCGAAAACAAAGGGATAAAACTCATTAAAAAGGAATGAAACACAGGGACGCTTCCCGTATTTTGCGATGATATTATAATCCTCTGGTGACCTCTTTGGCTCTGCTTATCAGGGAATAAAGGTCTTACATGCACAAATACAGTACCCAAATATGCTATAAAATAAGCGCATGAAACTGCTTTATGTAACGGATATTCACGGAGTTAAATGGAAATACGAACGGATCCTCAGAATTGCAGAATATTATAAGGTTGTTGCTGTTATTAATGGCGGGGACATGCTTCCCAAGGATGAACTCTTTAGCCAAGGGAGTTTTATACGAGAATATCTGGATTATTACTTTGCACGCTTTGAGCGGTTAGGAATCTATTATCTATGTTACCTTGGCAACGATGACCTGAGGATATTTGACGAACAGTTCGAGGAAACATGCAGAAAATTCACCTTTGTTGTCAATCTTGTGCAGCTTAAATGCACGATCGGGGAATATGAGTTTATAGGCATGAATTTCGTGGTTGATTATCCGTTCCGGCTAAAAGACAGATGCAGAAAAGATACAAAAGACTATCTGTTCCAGCAACAGTTCGGCAAAGGTTTATTGTCGACAGCTAAGGGCTGGCAGGAACTGGATGATTGGTTTAGCTATGCAGAGAAACTGCCAACAATTGCAGATGAACTTGAAAGATTGGAACAGCCTGAGGATATTTCAAAAACAATTTATGTCATTCACATGCCTCCATATAAACTTGGTTTGGATAAATGCCTGAACGGTAAAGAGGTGGGATCAAGGGCAGTCTATGATTTTCTTTTCGAGAAGCAACCCCTGTTATCCTTCCATGGTCATATCCACGAAAGCCCGGAGGTTAGCAATATATGGCAGACACGACTGGGAAGCACTATCTGCGTTCAACCGGGACAGCATGATGAAAAGCTTACATATGTAATAATTGACATGTCTTCAATGACGTTAGAGAGAATTATAGAATAGTTCATCATAGCAGCTCGAAACGAATTAAATTCCTGACTCAAACTTTGATCAGCGAAAATAAACGGCTTGCTATGAAGCCGGCAGAGAGGGCAGACCTCCAAAGACCTGGTTTTCATAACCCGCAATAAAAACCTTTTCGAGAGAATAGAAGAACTGTAAATAGCCGACTGGAGTGGATAAAGCTGTACCGATATTTATTTCCATTTCAACATTTTGGGCTCATCCCATTCTATATGCTTTATGAACAGGTAGATAGGGACGTTGTTTCTTACGTTGCATAACTAATCCGCTCTTTTGTTCCTCTAATTTTCCAACTGCACGGGTTATTTCATCACTGCCCCGCTGCCGGCAGAACTAACCATTCGTGCATATCTCGAAAGATAACCCTTTGTTATCTTAGGCCTCGGCGGTTTCCATTTGCTAAGTCTTTCTTTTATTTCTTTATCAGATAAAAGAACATCTATCTTCCTATTTGGGATATCGATCTTTATCCTGTCTCCATCTTTGAGAATAGCTATGGTACCACCTTCCATTGCCTCTGGCGATATATGTCCTATGCAAGGACCTCTTGTGCCCCCCGAAAATCTTCCGTCTGTTATCAATGCGACTGACTCACTCAAGCCCATCCCTGCAATAGTTGCTGTCGGTGAAAGCATCTCCCTCATACCAGGCCCCCCTTTTGGCCCTTCATATCTGATAACAACAACATCCCCTGCCTTTATCTTTCCATTAAAAATCGCCTTCATACTTTCTTCTTCTGAATTAAACACCTTTGCTACACCCTCAAACTTCATCATGTTTTTACTTACCGCAGACTGCTTAACAACAGCGCCATCAGGTGCGAGGTTACCTCTGAGAATTGCAATCCCGCCTTCTTTGTGATAAGCCTTGTTAAGCGGTCTTATGACATTTGCATCTATCACCTCTGCAGAATCGGCAATCTCAAATATCTTTTTACCACTAACTGTCATATTGTTATGCAAACTGTTCCTTAATACATGCATCAAAGCAGGAATTCCTCCTGCCCATTCAAGGTCTTCGAGGTAATGCTCGCCACCTGGCAGCATGTTGGCAAGATGAGGTGTTTTTTTGCTTAATATATCAAATGTCTCAAGTGGAAGCTCGATGCCCGCTTCTGAAGCTATTGCGGGAATATGAAGGACAGTGTTTGTTGAACCACCAAGTGCAAGGTCAACCATTATTGCATTTTCAAATGCCTTCCTTGTCATTATCTTTCCTGGTGTGATATTTGTCTTTATCAACTTAACAATGCGTTGCCCGCTTTCGAAGGCAATCCTTCTCTTATCAGCAGATACAGCAAGTGAAGTAGCACATCTTGGAAGGCTCATGCCAAGTGCCTCTGTTACACATGCCATTGTATTTGCAGTGTACATCCCCTGACATGAGCCAGCACCAGGACAAGCACATATCTCAACTGCTTCAAGTTCTTTCTCGCTAATCAACCCTTTTTTATACTTTCCGATTGCTTCAAAGGTATCATTAACAAGTGATAATCTCCTTCCTCTCAGACGTCCTGATAGCATGGGGCCTGCGGTAACAACTATTGAGGGTATATTTACCCTGGCAGCAGCCATAAGCATTCCCGGCGTAATCTTGTCACAATTTGTAAGAAGTACAAGGCCATCAAACTGGTGGGCCTCAGCAATCGTCTCCACCATATCTGCAATCAACTCTCTTGATGGAAGTGAATAATGCATGCCTGCATGTCCCATTGCGATACCATCACAAATACCAGGAAGTCCAAAAAAGAAAGGATAACCCTGGGCAGCATGTACCCCTTTCTCTATAAATCTCTCAAGGTCCCGCATACCTATATGGCCAGGGATAATATCAGTAAAACTTGTTGCAACACCGATGAATGGCTTTTGCATCTCGCTTTTCGAAATACCCGTTGCATAAAGAAGAGCCCTGTGTGGAACACGTTCAAGCCCTTCTTTTATTATTCTGCTCCTCATCATCATGATAATAATAATATCCCTTCTTTGATTATGTAGTTAGCAGTTATAGCTGACGCCCTAAATACTTTTGCATCGTCATCGCGAGCCCAAAGGGCGTGGCAATCTAATTCCCTTAAGATCGCGGAGCCTGCCCCGAACCGATGAGATTGCTTCGGGACTTTGTCCCTCGCAATGACAAGTGAGGGGTCTCGCTCCTCGCAATGACACTTTGTTTAGCGCTTTTGCATTAATTCAGCTAATGATTTTTTTTGTAATCCCTTACAAGCTCTGCCATCCTGTCTTTCTTGATGAGTTTCTGCTTCTGAATATTTTTCCTTTCAATCTCTTCCTCTGGAGTAAGATACCGCTTGCTGTCAATCTCTACAAGAAATTCGTCAAGATTTCGATGTTCCTCACTGAGTTTTCTAAATTCTTCATTTTCATTTTTTAAGAATTCAACGATCTCTTGTTCTTTCAATTTTTACCTCCCACTTTTGCAAAAATTATCACACTTCTATACTAAAAAAACAACCCAGAGTACTACGATCTTCAAGATTCAAAGTCACATGTTTTCTCCAATAATCCTCCCCGCTATTTTATATGAATTTTCGATACAGTCATTAACACTAATTCCCCGGTAAGCATTCCCGGTGATATAAAACCTTCTGAATCTACTAACAATTCCGCTAATTACTTCAAGCCTCTTTTCGTGTCCTAACGAATACTGAGGTATACCTTTTTTATGCTTGTAAACCCTCACAAAATCAGGCTGTACATTTATACCCATGATATCCTTCAGTTCATCCATGACTATATTTATAAGCCTGTCCTCACCCTGCATTGCAAGTTCTGACTTCCTGACACCTCCAACCATGCTCCTGAGTAATACATACCCTTCAGGTGCCCTGTTTGGGAAAATGCTTGAATCCCATAATGTTCCAAGTATCTTCCTGCCTTCGCGGTTTGGCACAAGAAATCCAAATCCGTTAAGTGGGTGTCTTATACGCTCCCGTTTATAGCCAAAACATATAACAGAAATCGAGGGATAGAAGATTTCATCAAGGGTTAAAGATAGATTTTTGTCAATGCCCCTCACCATCCCTGAAGTTGCATGAGCAGGCGTTGCAATAGCAACAGCTTCTGCCTCAATATTCGAATTATCAGAGAGATAGATAACATAGTTGTCGCCTTTTTTATCAACTGAAACCACTCTACTGTCTGTCTTCAGCCTTTCTCCCAGATGACCCTTAAGGGCATTTATTATCGCCTCCATGCCAACAAAGAATGAAGTAAGAACTCCCCCGGGTCCTGGTCCTACCTTCCTCCCTGATTTTTTAGCTTCCTTCTGAAGTTTTATCAGGGCCTTTATAAGGCTTCCATATTTTTTTTCAAGTTCATATACCTTAGGGAAACAACTCTTAAGGCTCATAACCTCAGGGTTTCCTGCGAAGATGCCTGATGCCATCGGGTCTATTAACTTCTCATATGCTTCTTTGCCGAGCCGCCGCCTTGCAAAGTCAGCAAGTGTCTCATCGTTCTCCTTTTTCATTGGTACAAGGATTTCATATAAAATCCTCAACCGCCCATAAAGGCTCAGCAGATCCGAAGAGAAAAATGAAACTGGTGATTCAGGTAAAAGATGAAGTTTTCTATCAGAAAATATGTACCTCTTTCTTGCTGTATCGTTACTTCTTAGAGAAGTAAGGGCAAGCTTTTCAACAAGTTCAAGTGTCCTCGGCCTGTTATCGAGGAAACCGTTAACCCCGCTTTCACACAGGAACCCATCCACCTTATCAGTCCATATCTTACCACCTGCTTTTTTTTCAGACTCAAGGATAACGATATCCAGGGAAGGCTCTTGCTCAAGGAGAAAATATGCTAAAGAAAGGCCGGAAATTCCTCCCCCGATGATAACCACTCTCATTTTATATGCATAACCTCAAATAATATAATTGAGATGAGTCTACGACATCTGTATTATTCTGTTTAAAATTGGTGGTAATTTAGAAAATATTACCAGAACCTGTTTAAAAAAGGTATTTTCCCCATATTAACATAATTTACAACCAGATTTCACATCTCTGTTTTTGGATGACATTAAAAACGGTATAGCTGGGAGATCAAGTTTTTGCTTCCCCCAATAATGGGCCGTAACTCCCAGGCCTTCTGTCTTCAAAGATATTATTTAAAGAGTTTAATGCTTTATTCCTCGCCATCTCTGGCTCAAACCCTGCAATCAATAACACCTCTTCATCTTCTGATGCCCTTATCAAAACTTTACAGTCAGGTGAAACTATCTGGCTCTGGCCTATAAACTTCAGGGATTGAGCTTTTTTTCTATTTTCCACTCCAATTCTGTTTGCAGTTATAGCAAATACCCTGTTTTCAAGGCATCTGACAGGCATGGCTTGCGGGCAATAAGGCAGGACCAGATTTGAAGGGTGTGCAATAACTTCTGCCCCTAAAAGGGCAAGTATCCTCATTGATTCAGGGAAAAACCAATCAAAACATATCATAATACCAATGCGGCATATCTTTACATCCCATACCTTAAATCCTGTATCCCCAGGAGTAAAATATAGCTTTTCTTCAAAAAAAAGGTGTGTTTTGCGGTAAACACCTATTAACCCCTCCGGACCTGTAAGGATTGCAGAGTTATAAAACTTCTCCCCATCCCTTTCCGGAAGACCTGCCACTATGTAAATGCCCTTTTCATGTGATAAATCCGAAAGGAATTCGGTAGTATATCCACCTTTTATGGGTTCAGAAAGCTCTGCCACCTCATCAAAAAAGGCAAATTGGTAGCCTGTTGCAAAAAACTCCGGGAGGACGAGTAGTTCTAAATCTGCATTTTTTACTGCAGATGAAACCTTTTTCAGATTTTCATCTTTTTTTCCAAAAACGGGATTAAATTGATAAAACCCTGCCTTCACGGAAATAAGATACTATCTATAAGGAGATAAAAACAAGTTCTGAAATAAGGAACAGTATTTATTTGCAAAATTATTAACCCCAAAACAGGTCATTTCATATACAATATAACAACGAGGGGATAAACTTAAAACGATAAGCATAGCTGGCTTAAAAGATATCTCCTATGGTTGCAAATGAGTCTGGATTAGAGATTTTCGGTAACAGTTCTTAGCAAAATTAGTGGCTATGTCTTATTTATTTAAACCCATAAAGTGAGCTTACAGTCGCGAAATAAGTTCTTCAGTAGAACCCAAATAATGCAATTGTCTACGACTCGTAGAGAAACAATGCAGATGTTGTGAGAAATTTTATTTTTCGATACCTTAGTGTACCTTTAACTGATGGTTTTAGAAATATTTTAGTGAATATTACCAATAAATATGTTTTCAATAAATCCATCGAGTTAAATAAATTTTTGAACAATGTCTGCATTGTTCGGGTTAACCGCGTCGCAGCAAGCCAATCTTGCTTATTAAAACCTTTATGCCCGGATTTGAGTTAAACTTAATATTATGCAATTAATTACTCCATTATGAAAAATCCTAAAAAAATAAGAAAGTTTCTATATCTTTTAACTTTTGCAGTCATTATTGGCCTTGTAACATTCATCTCAAGAGGCCCTTACATATCCAACGAACTTAAAAGGATTATACTCCCTGAATTAGCGGCTGTATTCGGACAGAAAGTCATAGCGCAGAAGATTTACATCAATTTATTCCCATTATTTATTGAAGCAAAAGGCCTGAAGGTTTTTGATGAAGCTGGCAATAGAATACTAATTTCAAAAAGGGTAAAAGGGTATATTGATCTTTCAGGTCTTTTAAGCCGGAATCTTTATATACAGAGGCTTGTAATAAAAGAACCTGATATCTCTACAAACAGAGAACAACTAGAAAAGATAATAAATAGTGTCAAAACATATCTCGAGAAAGAAAGAAGTACAACATTTAAGGTCAAGATAAAGGTGATCGAGGTTGTTAATGGTATTATTTCTCTCAGAGGTGATTTAAAAGACGTGCTAGACATCAAAGGTCTTGCAGGTGAAATAATCCTTCAAAAAGACCCAAGACTCAAGATATCCATAAAAAAATTCGACATAAGAAAAGAAGGACTGCCTGAATTTACAGGTAATATTGACACCTCCCTTGTATTTAAAAAAGATGCTATTGAGGTGAAGAGCCTTGAAGTCGGTTCTTACGGCTCTAAGTTCAAAGGCAAAGGTTTTTATTCCGGGGGAAAGGACATTCTGAAAACTGAAATAGCCCTGATCGTTGATTCTGTAAAACGTACTTTTAACCTCAGACAGAGGGGTGAAGGTAGAATTTCTGCAAAGGGTGAAATAAGATTTGAAAAACTCCAAAGATTGAAAGACATTTTTGTAGATTTAAAACTCAACGGGAATTTTTATCTGCAGACCTTAATGGAACTTCTGAAGGTAAAGGAGAAGGTAGAAGGACGTGTTGATTTTCAGGGCGAGATAACCGGATATCTCTCTAATATCTCTGGAAAGGCAAAGGCAAGACTCCGGAATGGAAACCTTTTTAGCGTTGCTGTAGATTCACTCAGCTGCGAGGTTTTTTACCAGGATGGAGTAATGAAATTCAAAAATGGCACTGCATTGTTATATAACGGCAAAGCCCTGGCTGAGGCATCCCTAAACCTACCAGCTACTGAATTCTTTACCTTAAACATAAAGTTTAATTCAATAGATAGCGGTGCCGCACTTAAACTTATAGGATGGGAGCCTGAGATACCGGCAGGCAAGGTA
>JBGOWS010000034.1:0-13501 GCA_041478735.1 Thermodesulfovibrionia bacterium
AAAAATTCTGTTCTGATTCGAAAGGGCTGAGCCGGAAAGTGTTGACTGATATATCTATAAGTAGGAAACTCAGGCTAGTAAATGAAAAAAAAGATATTGGAAAAAGAGTTGAAAGAGTCTTTGGAAAAATATAGGGAACTATTTGAGAGTATAAGCGATGCCGTAGCCGTATTCGGGTTTCCTGATGGCAATCTTATAATTTATAACAAAAGGTTTACAGGATTGCTTAGTTATTCTGAGCAGGAATTGAAGGGTAAAAGATTTTCAGACTTTATTTATCCGGAAGATCTGCCAGCGTTTCGGAAAAGGTTCGAGAAAAGGATAGCCGGGGAAACAGTAGAAGATATTTATGAGATTAGGGTGTTTAATAAAAACGGAGAGGTAGTTTTCCTTGAAGTTGGTGACCGTCCCTATTCTCAAAGAAGTGAGACTGTTGGCATTGAAGTTATAATGAGGGATATTAGTGAAAGGAAAAATATTGAAGAACAGCTTATACAATCCGAGAAGCTGAGGGCTATAGGTCAGATGGCTTCAGGAGTTGCTTACGACTTCAATAATGCATTAGCCATTATCCTCGGTAATACAGAATCACTCGCCAGACAGGTGGATATGTTGAATCCTGAACAAATAAAAAGACAGCTTAAAGTGATCGAAATTGCTGCTTTAGATGCTGCCGAGACCGTAAGACGTATTCAGGAGTTTACCAGGGTAAGGGCGGATAAAGAATATTTAAAGGTGAATATAAATGAGATCGTAGAGGAAGTAAAAGAGATGTCAAAACCGCGGTGGAAAGATCAGGCACAGGAGCAGGGTATTAACATTGAATTTGAGACTAAATTAAAGCAGGATCTGCCATCTGTTTTGGGAAGCCCTTCCGAGTTGCGGAAGGTATTAACTAATATAATCTTCAACTCGATTGATGCTATGCCTAAAGGGGGCAAGATTATTATTGATTTGGTCTTTACTGATCTGGGCATGCCGGGAATGAGTGGCTGGGAGGTAGCTAAATCCATAAAAGCTAAAGATTCCAAAGTTCCTGTGGTATTGATTACTGGATGGGGTATCCAGATAGATGATGAAAAGATGAAAGAAAGTGGCGCGGATCTGATCTTGAATAAACCCTTTAGAAGAGATCAGGTTTTAGATCTAGTTGCAGAGGCGATGGACATAAAGAGAAAATTAAGTTCAAGTTGATAGAGAATTGATCTACTTACTAACAAGTTCATAAGTAACAACACATAACATTGTAATTTGTGTCATTCCCGCTTGTCGGGAATCTTTCTTTTCAGAAGGATTGCGAACAAGCCGCAATGACAAACAAGTCATCTTACTTATGAATTCCTTAGTAACTTCAATCTTCCAACATTTCATTGATGGTAATCAATACTGATTCGCTTATGGCTTGACGATCATACCCGCCTTCAAGGGCGAATATAAAAGGCAGCAACACGTTACCTGTGACAGTCGAACATGAAAGAATTCCTTTAATTATGCTTAGTATCCCTTCATTCGATACATTGATTCCCGAAAGAGGGTCTCTTTCGTGGATATCATAACCTGCTGATACGAGTATGATGTCAGGATCAAAGTTTCTGACGAGTCCCGGAAGAATTTTATTATAGACAGAGAAGTAATCCTTATCTCCTGAACCATAAGGCATAGGTATATTATAAGTGAAGCCTTCTCCCTTACCTTTTCCTGTTTCGGAATCTCTTCCTGTCCCTGGATAATGTGGGTACTGATGTGTGCTGAAATAAAAAACTGTGTCATCTTCTTCAAATATATGCTGGGTGCCGTTTCCGTGATGAACGTCGAAATCAATGATAAAGATCTTCTTATAACCGATTTTCTGCGCATACCTGGCACCTGCAGCAATATTATTGAATATGCAAAAGCCCATAGCTCTATTTGTCTCAGCATGATGACCTGGTGGTCTTACGGCACAGAACGCTCTTTCTATTTCACCTTTTTTAGATCTATCCACCGCTTCTATAACAGCACCTGCAGCGTACATTGCTGCCTCAAATGAATTTTTTGAAATGTAGGTATCAGGATCATAATAGCCTGTAAAAGTCCTGACATTATCAAAATAGTTTTTAGTATGAACCTTCAGGATGTCTTCATTGTCTGCACGCCGGGGCTTTAAATGTACAAGTTTATTCCAGAGGTCTGAGTTTTTAAGGGTATCTAATATTCTTATAAGCCTTTCAGGAGATTCTGGATGGCCGGGTGGCATTTCATGTTTGAGGAAAATATCATCGTAGATAAATCCGACTTTTTTCATACCTGATAGTAAAGGACTTAAATAATTCACCCTCCCCATGCCCCTCCCATCCCCGGCCTCGCTCCGCGAAGCGGGGCGGGCAAGGGATGGGAACACACCCCTGCACCCCTCTCAAGAGGGGATGTTCCCTCTCCCCTTGTGGGAGAGGGTAGGGTGAGGGGTTAAGAACCGATATAAATTATTATTTTAAAACAATCCTTTAACCCTTCCGGTTTCAACATCAACATCAACACGTCTGAAGGCAGGGTCAGAAGCAGTTCCCGGCATTAACTTTATAGCACCTGCAACAGGTACAATAAAACCTGCTCCTTTATATGTAAGGATATCACGGACAAAGAGTTTCCAACCTTTTGGAACACCCTTTAAATTTGGATTGTCAGTAAGGCTTAGATGTGTTTTAACCATACATGTTCCGAGCTTTGCAATTTCAGGGTCTTCCTCCATCTTTTTTGCCTTTGCTAGAGCTTCAGATGAATATTCAACGCCGTCTGCACCGTAAACTTCTTTAGCAATCAATTCGATGCGCTGACGAAGCGGTGTTGAAAGTTCATAAAGTAATTTAAAATCATTCGGTTCATTACATGCTTCTATTACAGCGTCAGCAAGTTCTAATGCGCCTTCTCCTCCATACTGCCAGTGTTTGGAAAGGGCAACCCTTGCGCCTGCTGCCTCTGCAAGCCGTCTTACAGCCTTTATCTCATTTTCTGTATCGGTATGAAAGGCGTTAATACAGACAACTGGATTAATGCCTGCCTTCTTAACTGTTTTAATATGGTGAACAAGATTCTCACAACCTTTTTCAACCCATTCTACATTTTCACCCTTATATTCTTCGGGCATGCGCCTTCCAGGTACAGGAATAGGAGCGCCCCCATGGCATTTAAGAGCCCTTATTGTTGCAACAATAACCGAGGTCTGGGGTTTTAGCCCAGAGAATCTGCATTTTAGGTTCCAGAATTTTTCGAAGCCGATGTCAGCTCCAAAACCTGACTCTGTTATATGATAGTCACCGAGCTTAAGACCAACCCTGTCAGCTATGATAGAGGATTGACCGATGGCAATATTGGCAAACGGGCCAGCATGAACAAAAACAGGTTGTCCTTCTATAGTCTGCATGAGATTTGGGTTTAGTGCTTCAACCATCCATGCTGTCATTGCTCCTGCAACTTCAAGGTCTTCAGTTGTAATAGGTTTACCGCCTTTATCATAGGCAACAACAATTCTGCCCATCTTCTCTCGCATATCTTCAAGGTCTTTTGCCACTGCGAGTATAGCCATTACCTCTGATGAAACAGCTATGGCAAAGCCGGAATTCATCATAAACCCGTCACTTTTTTCTCCAATCCCGATGATTATATTTCTAAGCGCCTGAACACAAAAATCCATTATCCATTTCATCTCTATATTGCGAGGGTCTATATTAAGCCTCTTTAATTTTTTCCTCGCAAGCCGCTCATCATCATAATTGAACTCGTGTTGCATTCTTGAAGTAAGGGCTACCATTGCAAGGTTATGCGCGTTCATAATGGCATTTATATCGCCTGTAAGTCCAAGTGAAAAAGGTGTTAAAGGTATGCACTGCGAAAGTCCACCGCCGGCTGCAGATCCTTTTATATTCATTGTTGGACCCCCGGAAGGCTGGCGTATGGCAGCAATAACATTCTTGCCCCTCTTTCCAAGCCCTTGTGTCAGCCCCATGGTTGTGGTAGACTTGCCTTCACCGAGGGGTGTCGGCGTGATCGCGGTCACATTAATATACTTGCCGTCAGGTTTTTCGCTTAAGCGATTCAAAATGCTTTTAAAGTCTACCTTACCAACATAATGTCCGTGTGGGAGAAGCTCTTCCTTCTTAAGTCCCAGCTCTTTTCCTAACTGGTAAACAGTTTTCATATTTGCTTCTGCTGCTTCTGCAATCTCCCAATCTGCATGTTTGGTTGGATCAAGCGGCATTTTTTAAATCCTCCTCTCAATAAAAGTAGGCAGTAGGAAGTAATCAGTATGCAGAAATGGAGTATTAATGCTGCTTACTGCATACTGCTTAGTGCCTACTGGCTATTAGGTTAATAGCTTATTAATGCACTTAGGAATTTATCGTTCATCATTCTCAGATTTTTACTCATCACAATAGCAATTCTTTTAATAAGATTACATGCCAATGCTATGTCTTCTTCCATTAATCTTTCGAATTCTTCTTTTGGAAGAAGAAAAAGTTCCGTGTCTTCAATCGCAACAGCGGACGCTACGTGTCGCCTATTCTCAAGAAGAGACAGTTCTCCAAAAAAATGCCCGGCGGTTAAAACAGCGAGTGTCTGTCTCCAACCATCAGCGGTTACTCTGGAGATTTCGACCTTTCCTGAATGAATAAGCCACAGCCCTTTTGTGTCGTCTTTTTCTTTAAAAAGTTGCTCACCTTTTTTTAAAGAGAACTTTTTAAAGATTTTGGATATTTTTTCCAGCCCTTCCATATCGAAATCTGCGAGCAATATCTGTTTTTTTAATATTTCTGCCTTAATCATTATCCCTCCCTTTAAACTTTTATTCCTCTTTCTGTTTTCCTTTTTATTGGTTCAATCTTAACCGCACATACCTTTAACTCCGGTATTTTGGAGATAGGGTCAAGTGCAGTATTTGTAAGTATATTTGCTGCTGCCTCTTTAAAATGGAACGGCACGAATACCATACCTTTTGCAGGCCTTTCTGTAACCAGTATTCTGATTTCTATAGAGCCTCTCCTGGATGATACCTTAACCATATCCCCGTCGTCCATACCCAATTGCTTTGCATCCTCGGGATGAATTTCGATATATGGTCCCGGTGAAATCTTATTTATAGCATCAATCCTTCTTGTCATTGTTCCTGTATGGTACTGAAAAAGCTGTCTTCCTGTCGAGAGTAAGAATGGGTAATCATCATCAGGCAATTCCTCTGACGGTCTGTATTTGACAATGCTGAAGGCAGCTTTACCTCTGGGGAACCCTCCTTTAAAAAGATAGAGTGTCCCGGGATGATCAAGCGTAGGACACGGCCATTGGAGTCCTATATTTTCTATCCTTCCGTAGGTTATGCCTGCTACAGCTGGCCAGACTTTTCCGGCTTCATGAAATACCTCTCCAATATAGTTGTATCTCATCTTATATCCAAGTAAGTTAGCAAGCTCTATGATTATCCATGAATCTTCTTTTGCATCTCCTGGTGGGTCTACTGCCTTTCTGACCCTCTGAATCCTCCTTGCAGTATTTGTAAATGTACCATCTTTCTCTGCGAAGCAGGCTGCAGGCAATACTACATCAGCAAGCTCTGCTGTCTCTGTCAGAAAAATATCCTGTACAACAAGGAAATCTAATTTTTTTAATGCCTTTATTGTATGGTTAATATCCGGGTCGCTTAAAACGGGATTTTCACCCATTATGTACAACGCCTTCAGCTTTCCTTTAAAGGCTGCCTTAGTCATTTCTGTTGCTGTTAACCCAATCTTGTCAGACAGCTTGACACCCCATGACATCTCAAACTTTTGTTTAATACCTGGTAGATTTACCTTCTGATATCCGGGGTAGAAATCAGGTACGCAACCCATATCTGTTGCACCCTGTACATTGTTCTGACCCCTGAGGGGGTTAACACCTGTACTTTCCCTTCCGAGATTACCTGTCATCAATGCTAAGTTTGCTATTGCAAAGACATTTTCTGTTCCGTGGGTATGCTGGGTGATACCCATCGTGTAATAGATACCAGGCCGTACAGCATTTCCATAAAGAAGAGCTGCCTTTATAATGTCTTTTCTGGGGATACCTGTAATCTTTTCTCCTATTTCAGGTGTACATTCCTCAAGTGATTCCTTGAAAGACTTAAAGTTATCTGTCCGTGTCTCTATGAATTTTTTGTCTATTAGATCTTCTTTTATTATTACATGCATAATAGAATTCAGAATGGCAACATCTGTGCCTGGCCTGTGCTGCAACCATAAATTAGCAAACCTTACGAGATCAATTCTTCTTGGATCAACAACTATGAGTTCTGCACCTTTTCTCACAGCCTTCTTCATTTTTAGACCAATTATCGGGTGTGTCTCTGTGGTGTTTGAACCGATGACAAATATGACGTCATGGTTTTCAATCTCTGGTACAGAGTTTGTCATAGCACCTGAACCGAATACTGTGGCCAGACCGGCCACTGTTGAGCTGTGTCAATACCTTGCACAATGGTCAACATTGTTAGTACCAATGGCAGCACGCATAAATTTCTGGAATAGATAATTTTCCTCGTTTGTGCACCTTGCTGATGAAAGCCCCCCAATAGAGTCTGCGCCATGTTTGTCTTTAATTTCTTTCAGCCTTTCTGCAATATAATTGAGTGCCTCGTCCCACGAAGCTTCTCTGAAGCGTGAGGAGTGACGAGCGACGAGTGACGAGTCTACCCCCCCTTGCCCCCCCTTACCAAGGGGGGGATTAGGGGGGGGTATTTGACTGCTGAATGTTGACTTCTCTTTCGGTGCTACTCTGATAAGAGGTTTTACGAGTCTATCGGGACTATGTATGAATTCATAGCCAAATCTTCCCTTTGCACAGAGCCAGCCTTCATTAACTGTATCCTCTTTTGAGGAGACGCGGATGACCTCATTTCGTTTTACATGGAGTGTAAGATTGCAGCCGCATCCACAGTAAGGGCAGACTGTATCAACCTGTTTTATATTCTTCTGTCTTCCTTTATAAGCCCACATTTTGCCTGTCAATGCTCCGGTTGGACAGACTGCCACGCACTGACCGCAGAACTCACAATTTAGGTCTTTTTCGTAGGGAGGACATATTTTTGTTTTGAATCCCCTATAAGCGAAATCAATTGCGTAAACACCTTGAATCTCATCACATATTCTTACACACTGTCCGCAGAGGATACATTTTTCCATATCCCTTTCAACAAAGGGATTATTATCTTTTTGGGTATAAACCCTGCGCTCTCCCTCGAAACGGTTTTCCCTGATACCATAGAAATATGCAAGTTCCTGAAGCTTGCAATCACCTGCCCTTTCGCAAACCATACAGTCATTCGGGTGGTCAGAGAGGAGGAGTTCGAGGGTTGTTCTCCTTAGTTTTTCTAAATAAGGGCTTTTTGTTATGACCTCCAGTCCTTCTCTTGCAAATGTTGTGCAGGCAGCAACAGGTTTTGCCATGTCTTTAATTTCTACCATACAAAGCCTGCAACCTCCATAAGGGGAGAGTTCAGGATGGTGGCAGAGAGTAGGTATCGGGATATCGAGTTTTTTTGCAGCATCGAGAATTGTTGACAGTTTTCTTACCGTGATTTTCTTGCCGTCTATCGTCAGATTAACCATAATAGCTTTTTACCTTTAGGTCTTACTTCTTTAATATTGCTTTAAATTTACATACATCAAAACATGTACCACATTTCACACAGATATCCGGGTCAATTCTGTGCGCCATTTTTCTTATACCCCTAATAGCGTCTGCAGGGCATACCCTTTTACAAGCGCCGCAACCGGTACAGATCTCTTCGAGAATAGAGAATGTGATTAAATCTTTGCATACAGCAGCAGGACATTTCTTGTCCCTGATGTGTGCCTCGTATTCATGCCTGAAATATTTAATAGTGCTTAATATAGGGTTAGGAGCTGTCATACCCAATCCACATAGTGAAGTTGCTTTTACATCCTGACTAAGCTCCTCAAGAAGTTCTATATCGCCTTCTTTACCTTTTCCTGAAGTGATCCTATCTAATATTTCAAGCAATCTCTTTGTACCGATCCTGCAAGGTATGCATTTGCCGCATGACTCCGCTTGAGTGAATTCAAGGAAGAACTTTGCTGTGTTAACCATACAGTTTGTCTCATCAAGAACGACCATGCCGCCTGAACCCATAATTGAGCCAACCTGCGCAAGTGATTCATAATCCACTTCGATATCGAGAAGCTCTTCTGGAATACATCCTCCTGATGGACCTCCCGTCTGCACTGCCTTTAATGCCCTATCACCTTCGATTCCCCCGCCGATATCATAGATTATCTCTCTCAAAGAAATCCCCAGAGGCACTTCGATGAGACCCGCATTTTTCACTTTTCCAGTTAGTGCGAAGACTTTGGTTCCCCCACTCCTTTCGGTCCCTAAGTTTCTGAACCAATCGGCACCTTTTAATATTATCTGAGGGACGTTTGCAAAGGTTTCGACATTGTTCAGAACTGTTGGTTTGTCCCATAATCCCTTAACAGCGGACCGCCATAGCTTTGGAGTAGGCATACCGCGTTTCCCCTCAATAGAGCGCATGAGCGCTGTAGCTTCACCACAGACAAATGCGCCTGCACCCTGAAATATCTTGAGGTCAAAATCGGAACCTGTGCCGAGGATGTTTTTACCGAGCAATCCTGCCTCATAACATTGGTCTATAGCCATTTGAAGGCGCTTAACAGCTAATGGATATTCTGCCCTTACGTACATAAAGCCGTGTTGAGACATGGTCGCCTTTGCACATATAATCATACCCTCAATGACAGAGTGAGGATCTCCCTCCATTACAGACCTGTCCATGAAGGCTCCGGGATCGCCTTCATCACCATTGCAGATGATATATTTCACCTCAGACTTAATTTTTAAGCTAAGTTCCCACTTGAGACCGGTAGGAAAACCTGCACCTCCTCTACCTCTCAATTTAGAGGCATTTACAACCTCGACTATCTTTTCAGGGCTCATCGAGGTGAGGGCTTTTTTTGCCGCCTCATACCCGCCGGCAGCTATATAGGCATTAATATCTTCCGGGTCTATCTCACCGCAGTGAGAGAGTACTACCTTTATCTGTTTTTTATGGAAGTTGTTGTATGCTTCTCCAACAGTCCACTCTGCGATAGGATTGCCTCCTATAATATGTTCATTAATAATCCTGGCCACCATGTCAGGTTTTATATTTTCATAGGTTGTCCTTTCCCCATCAATAACAATATCTACAAGAACATCCTTCGAACAGAACCCTCTGCAGCCAACCTTATGTATCGAGCAATTTTCAAGAAAAGTTACCTCAATTCCAGCAGACGATAAAGTTTTCTTAAAAGTTGACAATACCTCTTCCCCACCGGCTGCAATCCCGCCTGTGCCAGTACATACTTTTATTTCAATCTCTTTATTCACTTACGTTTATACTTTTTTTATATCTTTCATCAGTTTATCAAGAGTCATCTTACCGAGAACTTTCTTATTCAGGATGATGACAGGTGCGATACCGCATGCACCAACACAATTAACCTTTTCTACAGTAAATTTGAGGTCGTCAGTGGTATCTTCACCAGGTGGAATCCCAACTTCTATCAAGAGTCTATTAAGCAGTCTTTCAGAACCTTTGACGTGGCAGGCAGTACCTCGGCAGACAGTAACCACATTTTCGCCTCTCGGTTTAAGGTGGAATTGGGTATAAAATGTAGCAACTCCATAAAAACGACTTGCGGGGATATCAAGTTTTTTTGAAAACCAGAGTACTGCCTTTTCAGGTATATAACCAAAAGCCTCCTGTGCTTCCTGTAATAAAGATATTATATTACACTCGCCTTTTATATGATTTTTCAGTATTTTCTCAAGGATTTTTTCCATTCCAAGCTCTTCTTTAGATAATTATTTCTATGTGAGAGATTATACTTCTTTCTCTAATTCTCTCCAAAAAGGTTAAAGTTATGATAAATTAGCCCTCCTTTTAGAGGGAGCTAATATTAACATAATAAAATAAACCAATAAACCCTTTCAAGGTAAAAAGAGTTAAGAACATCATTTCCTTGAGTTTACCTAGTTTCCTGTGTTATAAAACAAGACGCTTGATATGATTAAATTTATTGTAACGATTATCACAGTTATCACAGTTATCACAGTACTTTTCTGTATCGTTCCGGGTTTACTCGATGCAGCTGTTCTACTCGACCGTGTTGTTGCACTGGTTAACAAGGAAGTTATAACATGGAGTGATCTGTATAAACTGATGGAATATGAGGCAACAGATCAAGTGAAGACATTGAATGAAGAAGAACGTATGAAGATATTTAAGGAGAGTGAGTCAGCTTTTCTTGAGAAACTTATAGATATGAGACTCCAGCTCCAGGAAGCCAGAGGGCTCGGGCTGGAGGTTACCCCTGAAGAAGTGAGAGAAACTATAGAAAGTGTAAAAAAGAAATATTCATTAACCGATAACGCCTTAAGGGAATCTCTTAAAAAGGAAGGATTGACATTTGAAGAGTATGAAAAAAGACTATCTGAACAAATAATTATCAGCAAGCTCGTTAACCAGCAGGTAAGAAAAAAAATTATTGTATCAGAGGAAGAAGTAAAAAAATACATGGACGCAAACAAAGAAAACTTAAGTGATGGCGAAGCTTTTAAAATAAAACAAATATTATTCAAGGGACCAAAGAATGATGCTGATAAAGAGGTCATAGAGGAAAAGGCATCTCTAATCGTTCAGAGATTGAAAGCAGGTGAGGATTTTTCTGTACTCGCGGAGGAGTATTCTGAGGATCCTTCAGGCAGGTTGGGTGGCAACCTCGGTTTTATAAAAAAGAGTTATTTGACAGAAGAATTTGTTAATAAACTTAATGCAATGAATGTGGGTGATGTTAGCATCCCATTCTGGACTGAAAAAGGGCTTCATATTATAAAGCTTGATGAAAAGATACCCGCACAAAATATAGATGAAGTAAGGGAAAACGTACGCAAGCAATTAACCGAAGATAAGGTTTTAGAGACATATAAAAGCTGGATTAAAGACTTAAGAACGAAAGCTTATATAGTAATAAGATTATAACGTCATATCCTTGCCCATAAATAACAATAGCTCAGGCGTCTCGCCTGACATCGCCTGTCTTTTTGCTCAGGGCAGGCTCCGGGAGAAATCTTTATTCTATCTTTAAAATTCCTCACGGAGTTTACCCTGAACGGGTAATAAGATTCCTCACTTCGTTCGGAATGACAGGAAGTGAAGGGTTCGGATTGACAAAAGTGTCGTTTATGACTGAAAACTATACCTTTGAGAATCTCCTATTCAGAAGCCGAAGGTTTTTTTGATAAATCACACACAGATGAGGCTCTTGCAAAAATCTATTTTACCCCCCCACCTTTGCCCTCTCCTCTTTGAGCCGTTGGCTCCGAGCCATAGGCCACAAGGGTAGATGGAAAATCCCCTCTTGAGAGGGGTGCAGGGGTGTGTTCCCCCTCCCTTGCCTGCCCCGCTTCGCGGCCAGCCCCGCTAAGCAAAGCATGGCCGGGGAGCGAGGCCGGGGATAGGAGGGTTTATTATTAAGCCCCTCCCTTGATGGGAGGGGTTGGGGAGGGTGAACATTTGATACTTTTGCAAGAGCCTCAGGCGGAAAATTTTACAGTTTGATCCAGAAGGCGACGGCAGACTTAACATATCCTAATATGTCTATCTTATTGAAATAACGCAATAATTTAGAGATATTGTCCCTCTTCATGCCCCAGAACAGCCTGAAAACAGTGTCGGTAAATTTTACAAAGGTAGTCACCTTCCCAAAGGCATTATCAAAAAATCCTTTAAAATCAAATAGACGATTTAAAGACCTTTTTGCTCTGGGGTTTTGGAATACTTTTTGGAGGCATGGGGATACTGATTGGTTTTGTCATCTGGGATCGAAGGACAGCACTTGCCCTTGCTTCGCTCCGCTTTCCTAATGTAGCTGAAGTCTATCCTCTTTAGAGGCAAGAGTTGCTGCCATGGGTCGCTAATTGAACTTTTTCAGTCCCTCTATTTTTGTATTTGACAGTCTTATATGTTTTGAGTAGACTTAAATTACAGGTTGAGAAAGATAAGAGGTAAGCCCTGATCATTTATAAAGAGAGGCATAAAAGTGAGAGAGGCATTGAGATATTTAAATAATGCAAAGGAAATACTAAAGTCAGCGCCTATAGAAGATAATGCATATACGGATGAAAAGTATGTGAGGGAAGCATGCGGGACTGCTTATCTTGCGGTGTTAAAGGCGATAGATGAATATTTACTAAATAAAGGTTTAAGCAAAAAAGAGCTTCCTAAATCTGTTGATAGTTATAGAAAAGCGCTGCAGAAATATTTAGCGGTGCATAATGGAAAACTAACAAGAGAATTTGAGAGACTTTACGAAGAGCTGCACATAGCAGGTTATTACAGAGGTCTTTTAGGACATGTCGATGTTATTAAAGTTGCTTTAAAAGCTGCAAAGACTTTTATTGAGAAGATCGGGCAGTAGATTGTGGGCCGTCTTTTATATAAAAGGTTAATTATGTATATCGGGGTGTTATTAGGATAAGATACTGAGGGTATGGTATTATATGCTCAAAGGGTAAGAATGATGATTTGTAAGGCAATGAAAAGAATATCAATCCTGATCATTTTAGGCAGTTTACTAAATGTTGCTACTTTTTCTCATTCAAAAGAGGTGCCTTTTACTCAAGGTGACAGAAACAGGTTAATCCGACTTGAGACAAAGATAGAAGAAATGGATAAGCGTATTGAAATGGGGCAAATATCCCTTCAAAGACAGATTGATGATACAAGAAATTCTCTCCAAAAGCAAATAGACGATTTAAAGACCTTTATGCTCTGGGGTTTTGGAATACTTTTTGGCGGTATGGGGATACTAATTGGTTTTGTTATCTGGGATCGAAGGACAGCACTTGCCCCTGCTTCGCTCTCCTACTGTAGCTGAAGTGTTAAAACATGTGGGGCTTTTGTAAATATGGGTGAGGGGTGATGGAAAATTTTATTTAGATCTTAGAGCCTCTTGCAAAAGTATCAAATGTTCATCCTCCCCAACCCCTCCCTCGCTCCCCGGCCATGCTTCGCTTAACGGGGCTGGCCGCGAAGCGGGGCGGGCAAGGGAGGGGAACACACCCCTACACCCCTCTCAAGAGGGGATTTATCCTCACCCCTTGTAGGAAAGGGCAAGGGTGAGGGGTAAAATAGACTTTTGCAATTGCTTCCTTATAAATAAGGGGCAAAGTCTTTTATATGAATCAGCCAATCCAAAATTCGTTTTCAACAGATGCTCTTCTAAGCTATAGCGAAGAGGATCAGGTACAAGAATTAATTTTACGGCTTAGTGGGTTTATATCATAACATCGCAAACTAAAAAAATATCATAACATCGCAAACCATTTTTAACATCGTCTAAACTTCTCCCAAAAACTTTTTGGGAGGAGAGAGGCGATGAAGAATCAAAATGAGCATGAAAAACGCTGTAAA
>JBGOWS010000076.1:0-9050 GCA_041478735.1 Thermodesulfovibrionia bacterium
AACATCAGAACCATTCTCAAAGGGATTATTTGACAGCTATAAAAGGATTAGCAGTGCCTTTGCTCATGCACTGTCAAAAATTGGCCTCACGCCGGAGTTAAAATTGCAAAGAGAAACCCGTCGCTCACCTCGTCATGTAAAAAATCCATTATGTTTTAAATCAACATCATATGGAGAAATTTCTGTAAACAATAATAAAGTTGTTGGCTCTGCACAAAAACGCTGGAGTGATGGCCTGCTTCAACAGGGTTCCATTCCATACAGCATCGATAAAGAAGAGATGTTTAAGGTATTCAGACTTGAAGCCGGTCAAATGTCAGGGAAGCTAACTACTGGATTAAAAGACATATTTCCTGAATTAAACCCTGATGACTTTAAAAACATTATCAGGGTTTCTTTTGAAGAGACTTTTAATGTAAGGCTCATACCTTCATCTCCTTCAAGGGAGGAAGTTTCTCTCGCTAAAGAACTTGAAACTCAAAAGTACCTGTCTCATGAGTGGAATTTTAAACGATAGGTTAATCCGGCCTCCATGCATCAGGCGGATCAAAACCGGTACCTTAGTCTGATTTTATGAATAAAGCAGGCTAATGGTATATAATTACAATTATGTATATTTATTTAAACGGGAAGATCGTACCAGCAAAAGAAGCAGTGGTTTCTGTCTTTGACCATGGCTTCCTTTACGGAGACGGGGTATATGAGACGATAAGAGTCTATGACAGGGTAATATTCATGCTCGATGAGCACCTCAGAAGACTCTATCGCTCGGCATCGATGATAGGACTTACACTTCCCCCTGAGATTGATTCTTTAAAAATCTCCATTTATGAGACCCTCATTGCCAACGCTCTCAGGAACGCCTATATAAGGTTAACTGTTTCGAGAGGTCACGGTCCCATCGGCCTCGACCCTGACCTATGCCCGGAGCCTACCACTGTAATCATCGCACAGGAACTCAAGGAATACCCGAGGGCATTCTATGAAAAAGGCATAAACCTCATTATTTCTGAAACAAGAAGAAATATAAAAGAAGCAATAAATCCCCAAATAAAATCCCTGAACTTTCTCAATAATATCCTCGCCAAGATAGAGGCAAAAAAAAGGGACGCCTACGAGGCTATTATGCTGAATGCATACGGAAAGCTCACCGAAGGCTCCGTCAGCAACGTGTTCTTTTATAAAGACGGCATTCTCTGCACCCCTTCCCTTGACTGCGGAATACTTGATGGTATAACAAGAGGGTTGGTCATAGAACTTGCTATGAGAGAAGATTTAAAAATAAAAGAGGGTAAGTTCACAAAGGATGATATCTACTCTGCAGCGGAAGTCTTCATCACTAATACAACCCTTGAGGTTATGCCTGTCTCAAAGATTGACGATCAGGTTTATGCTGTGGGTAACATAACAAAACTTCTCCACAAGGCCTACAGAAAGGAAGTAAATGCATATGTAGCAAATATTAAGGCAGAAGGGCCGTCCTTGTGGGGCCACGAATGACCAAAATGATGCAGACATTGTTTTCGCCTCTGCGAATCCGCTGAGGCGGACAACAATTTATTTAATCTGAATTGTTCATAAACTTATATGATACAGGCAGGCATAAATTTAAATAAGGACAAACGTATTACCCAAATCCAGCGATAACAATAGTAAGCGTTTGGTTTGCCTGTCATTGCGAGGTCGCATCGACCGTGGCAATCTCATTGGAAAAGAGACGGGATTGCTTCGCTTCACTCGCAATGACATTTCTTATCGCTGGATTTGGGTATTAATAAATAAAATTTCTCACAGGGCAGGTGCATTGACAGAGAAAGACTTAGCAGGATTAATAGACCACACATTACTTAAGCCTGATGCCACCCATGAAAACATCAAAAGGCTCTGCGAGGAGGCACTCCAATTCGGTTTTTACTCCGTCTGTATAAATCCCTGTTTCGTAAAACCGGCAAAGGAACTCCTGAGAAACAGTAACGTCAGGGTAACAACAGTAATAGGGTTCCCTCTCGGCATGACCCTGACAGAGGTAAAGGTCTATGAGGCTATGAACGCCTCCCTTCTTGGTGCTGATGAGCTTGACATCGTGATTAATATCGGGGCCTTGAAATCAGGTGATTGGGACACTGTCAGAAAAGACATCTCTGATGTAATAATGGCAACAAAAGGACTTATACACAAGGTGATAATCGAGACCTGCTATCTCACAGATGACGAAAAAAGGAAGGTTGTGGAGATAGCCCTCGAGGCAGGATCCGAGTTCATAAAGACATCCACAGGTTTCGGCCCCCGTGGCGCACAATTAAGCGACATCAGGCTCATAAAAAATATCGTCGGAGATACTGCAGGCATTAAAGCCGCAGGCGGGATAAGAACACTCAGCCAGGTCCTTGATCTGCTTAAAGCAGGTGCTACAAGGATAGGGACATCATCAGGGGTAAAGATTATTAAAGAATTAAGGAATTGATGGATATTTTAATATATTTAATTTTTTAAATTGCATGAATTTCTAAATTCTTGAATTCCCAATAAAACTTATAAGGAGGAGGACATTATGGCAAAGAAAAGGATAGCAGTAATAGCATGCAATAACATTAAGGGCACAAGTTGTGTAGGCGGCTGTCTGAAGTGTTTTAAGGGGATGGCAGAGAAGGCTGGCGAGTACGAGAGGTGGAAGGATTACGAGATTGATGTAATCGGCATGGATGATTGCGGCGGTTGCCCGGGCCTGGTAATACCAAAGATAGCTCTTATAAAGGACATGTGTAAGCTATACGACAGGGACTTTGATGCTGTTCACCTGGGAACATGTATAATGAAGGCCACACAGACTGCCAAATGCCCGATAGATGTTGAAGCCCTGAAAAATAAAATCGAGACTGTATTCAAGAAAGAAGTAATCCTGGGAACACATCCCTATTAGCACAAAAAGATAAGGTTGAGGTTAAGGTTTCAAAAAGTCGTTTTAGCATGGTTATTCTTAGTTCAGAGATACCAAAGATACATAGAGATTCCTTGAGATGGTCAACCTACACCTCGTAGGTGTAGGTAATTGGTTTTCATCTTCTTACCCGCTGAATTGTCCTGTATCTATCCATTCCTTTTTAAGAACGGACCAGAAGTCCTCTGCAAGCCCTTTCAGGACATACTCGTATGGCAGCCATCCATAACCTTCCTCTCCCCATCCCGTTCCCCATGAATTTCTTATGAGAAGTGCGCCTGTTGTCTCTTTTCCACTGTATTTATTCCTGATCTTCATCTCGTCGTCATAGCCCACAGCAGCAACTGCATGTCCACCCTCTATCCTCTCTCTCGTTGACGGGAAAGGAATCCTTCCTGTCTTGTCTGCCTGCTCTATAGAATTACAAACAGTAAACCCGAACATAGACGGATGTCCGGAGGCAAGATATGTCTTTACCCTGTTCAGGATTGTACCAGCAGAGGTTTCATGGGGGTCGTGTCTGTAATACTTGATGGTCTGATAATTCTGTGCAAATGCATAACAAAATGCAGGAGGCTCTTTATCAAACTTCTTTCCATCATCAGCATAAGGCCAATAATCCTCAGGAGGCACTCCGAAAAGCACCATTGCACCAATTGTCGTCCGCAAATATGCTCCTGTATCGCCTTTCATTTTCATGAGATTACGCGTGACTTTATATAGAAAAAGCCTGGAGGCATCAATGTGCCTTCCAAAAGACTTCTTCTCATAGTATTCGATGATCCCGACACCCGCATGGGCTGTACAGGAACCGAGCATCCCCTGATCCTCCACAGGTGAGCACCATTCTCTAAGATCCACAGATTTCGGGAGGGTTTTCTTTTTAAGCAGCCGTATTTGTGTAAGAACTGCTTTCACCTCTTCAGTCTTTTCAGTATAATCCCTGAAATCAGGATAATCAGGTATCCACCCCATTCCGTATTTTCCTTTTGCAGTCAACATTATTTCTTCTCCTTATATTCTATTTTCTGCTTCTCTATCTTAACCCTCGCTGTCTTCATCTATTTCTTTTCAGATCACCATCGTAGAGTTCAATTATGTCTAAAGTAAATTTGTAACTTTTCTCCCTTATTACACCATCTGACATTTTATAGAAGGTTTATAGTAAGTTTTTAATTTTGGGTTATGAGTTTTTAGTTGAGGTAGTTTAATTCAAAACTCAAAATTAAGAACTCAAAACTTTTTTCATACCCTTGCTATTCTTGGCATGGAAGGAAAATATTACAAAAGAGGATAAATGTCAAAAAAAATATGGGAGGTGCCCCTCACTGTTTTCTTTCCTACTGTTTTACTATCTTATTCTTCCCGTTTCTCAATAAATTTAGTAATTTCCCGCCAATTGTATCCAAAAACTCTGAAGGACTCAGTATTTTAAAAGGATAATCCCCTTTCATCTTTAGTTTTTCGAAATCTTTTTTGTCACCTGTAACAAGAAAATCTGCCTTACCGTTAATGGCTGAAACAACCACTGGTATATCTTTATCAGCTATACTTCCTGAGAACTTCTTGATCTCTTCAGAAAAAGGCAAAGGGATGATTTCAAGATTTATCTCTGGAAAGTATTTTCTGTATACAGGGATAATGGCAGGCGCCTTTTTCTCTAAATTTCGTTCGATTTCCGCAATGTTATATTGCCCGGTCAATCCGGATAGAAAGGATAGCTTCAAGCTTAATAAATCAAGGATGACGCGGGGTGCGCCTTTATCAGAAATGAGTCCGGAAGGAATGACATTCGAATCAAGAAATACCCTTACGGCCTTTTTTCCCATAAGTTTCCCTGTAAAGGGTTTCCCTTTCTTCTTTAAGTCCAACCAATAGGTCTTCCAGTGAGAGGCCTGATTCCTTCAGTATCTTTCTTATTTGCCTTCTTGCCTCATCAAGTTCAAGCCGCCTTGGTGTAATGATGACAGAATCGCCAATCGGAATTATAGACACCACCTGCCCTTCCTCGAGTTGACTTATCTCTCTCACTTTTTTAGGAATGGTCAATTGTCCACGGGACTTTATCTCTGCAGTAAATGGTTTAACGGTCTGCATCTTAACCTCCAACGATATCAGTCTGATTTCAGAATATCAGAATTCAGATAATAATGTCAATGGTGCTTACTTTAATACTTAGCCTTAACCCAAAAAATGCAATTATGAAAAAAAGAAGGCGGGCATGTGTGCAGAAAAAGCTTTACTCTCGCCACCTTTGTAGGACATTTGTTTACCGAATAGACCTGTTCGTTTTTATGCATAACAAATATATCGCATTTAAAGCCAAATTGCGATTGGTAAAGGTTTTTCTGCATATATGCCTGTCAAAAAATGCATTTTTCGGGTTAACCTCAACCTTTCTTTTGTAAAAACCAGCCTGCCTGCTTGTCAGCTTGTGAGCGGATAGAAATATGGGAACTGGAGCCAGCTTGATAGCTTGATAGCTTGAATGTAAAATGTTTACCCCGTGAAGGAAATCGATAAATTTGCAGAAGATATGCAATCCATCTTGACACAGTGAGAAAAATAGTAGTAATATTGTATTACAGTATTACAATAATGCAATAGGAGATTATTACGATGCCGACATCAGTCAAAGTCAGAGAAAAGTATCAAGTGACGATACCGGAAGACGTGAGGAAAAAAGTGCCGCTGAAAATCGGAGACCGGGTAGAAGTTGTTTCGAGAGGAAACGAAATAGTCATTCGACCCATCATAGAGGTTCCGAGAACCCAGGCCTGGTTCTGGAGCAAAGAGTGGCAGGAGCAGGTATCGCAATCCGTTCAAGATCTCGAAAAAAAGAAGGTAAAAGTTTTCAAATCTGTCAAAGAGGCCAGAAAAAACTTTGGCGACTGAAATCGTCATCCCTGATTCGGTTCTGAAGAGACTGAACAATCTGCCAAAGGAAATACGTGTTAAGTTCTGGGGACAACTGGGAAAATTGCTCTCCAATCCGTCATATCCGAGCTTGAGAAATGAAAAACTTGAAGGCACAAACCAGTGGGCGTTCAGCATCACCATGAATTATCGGGCGACCTATATGAAAGGTTCAAAGAGCATCATCATTACTGCGATCGGGACTCACAAGTACGTCATGGGGAAATGACATATATTGAACTATTCAGCTTTTCAATACTCGTAAGGTTTCAAATGTAAGGTGTCCAGTGTTGAAATTTTTTTGACGGTTTACTCTTTACGCCTCACGCTTCACGGGCTTACGATTTACGCTCTTGTATCAATTGCAATAAAGTTCTGAGTAGGAATTCAGGCACCAATGACATGCTGTATATTTTTTCTTTGGTTGCAGGGGCAATCGAAAGAGCCATTCAAGCCCTGTCTTCTGCATCCATTGTGGTTCTTTTAAATTCAGAGAAAATGTATTTTTTAGGTTTGAACTTCCCATTTGCATTTATCCAAGTTCCCAAACAGTTCATCTTAGAATGAAGTATGGTGAGATGGTGAAAGTTACCAGCTTGATTCATATCTCTAAGTTATGCTATTTTAATACGAAACGAAAGGCACAAAATGCAAAGCGATATAAAAACTATAAAACCCAAATATCTGGTTGATGAAAAAGGCAACAAAAAAGCTGTGGTCCTCAACTTCAAGGAATATGAAAATATTATGGAATTAATTGAAGACCTTGAAGATGCCAATGATATTCTCAAAGCAGAGCGAGAAGCGACCTCTTTTATCCCATATGAAAAATTTCGCAAGACCTGGCTCAAAATTTGACCTATAAAATTGCAATAGAAAGAAAAGCCCGGAAAGAAGCCGAAAAAAACCCACCAAATACCAATCTATGATAGATAAAACAATTCTTTCTCTTTCTTCTAATCCAAGGCCATATGGTTCTAAAAAGCTTACAGAAAAAGAAGGCTATCGCATTCGCGCCGGCAATTATCGTATTCTTTATACAGTTGATGATAAGGCAAAAGTTATAGTTATCTATAGAATAAAGATTAAGGGAAAATCTACCTATAAATAACAATTATAAAATCTACTTTATACTTTTTTCCCCTGCTTTCCCATTTCCCTCTGAAGGTTATCCTTTTTTAGTTTTTAGTTTTGGGTTATGAGTTTTTAGTTGAGGTAGTTTAATTCAAAACTCAAAATTAAGAATTCAAAACTTTTTTCCCTGCTTTCCCACTTGCCTTTGAATGTAATGATGAACGATAGGAAGATGAGTTTGAGGTCGAGGAAGAAGGATTGGTTTTTAATATACTGAAGGTCGTATTTGAATTTGTGTTGCGGAGGGCAACACCGGGGAAGTAAACCTGGGCAACACCTGTTAAGCCCTGCCTTGCAGTCAGTTTTTCTTTATAACCTGGTACGTCCTCTATGTTCATCTCATCAGGGCTTCCGTGAACCTCTCTTTCCTGTGGCCTTAATGCTCTTGGACCAACAAAACTCATGTCACCTCTTAAAATATTTAGAAGCTGTGGAAGCTCGTCCATAGCAGTTGCCCTCAATAACCTGCCGACCTTCGTTACCCTCGAGTCGTTTTCAACTGCCTGTACCGGCCCTGTATCTTTTTCAGCACCTTTAATCATTGAGCGGAATTTAATTGCCTTGAAGATTCTTCCATTTCTCCCTACCCTTTCCAGTGTATAGAAGATCGGCCATCCATCTTCCAATAGTATTGCCAGAGAGAAAAGTATCCACAGGGGAGACGAACCGATAATGCCGATTGAGGACAGGAATATATCAAAAAAACGTTTAAGCATGAATAGTTTTTTTCTCAGAAGTTATGAAGTTGTGAACGTAAGAAGTTATGAAAAATCATTAGAAACAAAATGTTTCAGCCTTTTTCTCCATAGAATTCAACATCCCTATTATCTGCATATTGAGAATCAAGTCTTTCAAAAGGCGCTTTGTCAATATAATCGCATGAGTGCAAAATGTATATTTTAGGTTTGACCCTCAAAACCCGTCTTTGGATTTTATGACTCTGACGGTTCTTTTTTAACGTGTTTAGATACAAAGCCTAAAAATTCTTTCAGGGCTAATTCCGGATTATCAGAGATGTGACTTGAAATAACGACGTCTTCTGAACCATTATGGAAATGTTTTGGAAAGGTAGATATATCTTTCCACCTCAGGTGGGGTGCATTGTCATGGCGGTATATAGAGCCATCAATAAACCTTCTCTCCCAGTGATAGCTATATCTTCCTTTTAACTTCAAGGAAAACCACACATCGATAAAACTCCCATCAACAAGCATTATACGAAGTTCATTAAGATCAACTATCACATCTTCAACAATATCACTAAACTCGATTTCAGCAATATCTTTGAGAGTCTGAACGTTTACGATCATTTAAATTCTTGTAAAAGCTTTTCAATCTCGTCTTTTTTAAATTCAAGATGGTCTAATTTTTGATAGTCGCTCCAGGAGTCTTTCTCCTCTATATCTCCTCTTTTGTATAACTCCTCAAATTCTTCTACAGATGTGATCTTATATTTTCCTGTTATCCTGAAAATCTCTGTCTTTATCTCCCTTAACTTTCTTTCCAGAAAAATCTTCAAGCCCTCTTTAATGATTACATCCTTGGAAAGGCTAAACTCTTTAGCTAATACTTCGAGTGTTTTATTGGTTTCAGTCTGCATATCATACCTCCATGCCTTATCTTTCAAAATATCCTTATAAATTATATCATAAGCACAGGAAAACCAGCCCAGTGTGTAATCCTCCTGAATCTCTGCTCTTCAGAAACCTCTTTTCCTATTCCATACAGCCGCTCAGGAGCAATATCAGCACCGTTAGGCCAGCATAAAGTGTTTAAATCAATAAAGAATTTTTTAAAAAAATCTTTACCCTTTAACATAGAAAAGACTCCACCCGCTTGAGTCAATTGGGCTTTATCTTTCAGACTTACATATAAAATTATCATCAAACCAACGCTCCTCAAAATTTAAAGTCAATATTCAACAGGCTGTTGAAAAACTCGAATTACCGTCATTGCGAGCAAAGCGAAGCAATCTTGCTTCTATATAAATCAATGAGTTAGAGATTGCTTCGTCGCTAAAATCGCTCCTCGCAATGACATTAAAGGTGTTTTTCAACAGCCT
>JBGOWS010000301.1:0-2769 GCA_041478735.1 Thermodesulfovibrionia bacterium
CTAAACTCAGCAAGTCGTTTCTCGATGAGATCGACCGAGTCCTCGCAAAGCATTATGGTTTCACCGATGAGGAATTCGACTTCATAATCAACTACGACATCAAATACCGCATGGGGCGGGAGAGTGAAGAGGAATAAAATTTCATTATACTGATAAGGTCATAAGTATGAAGACATTGATTATAAAATCCCTCCTTCCCTCCCTTTACCAAAGGGAGGGAAATTACCCCTCTTTGCCAAAGAGGGGCGAGGGGAGATTTTTCAATAATGTCATCTTACTAATAACCGCCTTAGTAACACACGAACATCACAGAAATTTTGTATAATACTTGAAAAACTGGAGAGTAATTAAGTGGCTGAATATTCACTTTTGAAAAATGCACCAATAACAGAGGCGCTCATTGATATCCGCACCAGGATAAAAGAGGATTTTGACGTTAATCGTTTTCTGTCACTCTATGATGCAATTATCGGGCAGTATCCTGGAAAAAAGACTCGTCACAGATGGGAAGCCCAATTTGAATTCAAGAAAGGCGACTCTCCCATTTCTCCAGGCAAAGAGACGGTCGATGGATTTATATTCACCTCTGCAGATAAGAAGCAGGTATTTCAGGCACGCATTGATGGATTTACTTTTAACAGATTGAAGCCATATGACAAGTGGGAGACCTTTCGTGATGAGGCCTTAAGGTTATGGCAATTGTACAGGGAACTGGTTTCTCCTGACATTGTTCGAGTAGCACTTCGCTATATTAATAAGTTTGATATCCCTCTCTTTCCACATCACATGGGAGATTTCAATGAATACTTGACTGCCGCACCTATTGTTCCAGAAGGACTACCTCAAGGCGTCAGCAGTTTTTTAACGCGTGTTGTGATAAATGATCCAGAGACAGAAGCAGCGGCAATAATTACTCAGGCATTTGAACAGATCATTGACCCTAAATTTCTTCCTATAATTTTTGACATAGATGTGTTCAAACAAAAAGAAGTAATTAGTGAAGAAGAGGCGTGGCAAACACTTGAAAAATTACGCCATTTTAAGAATAAAATATTTTTTGCAAGTATAACAGAAAAAGCAAAGGAGTTATTCCAATGAGCGTAGCTGTTCAATGTATAGGGTTTGATTGTCCAAGTTTCCTGACAGGGGCGAGCAGCGTTGGTTTTGATGTTGGGTCATCAAATAGAATTGTTAACCGAACTGATGAAGAGATCTGTCAGTTACGGGAAAGGGTATCAATGACCTTGGGTCATCCATTGGACGAAGCCCTTGCTTCATTGCGTGAAATATATAGGGAATGTTCTCGTGAGGACTGGGATGGATACGGGGCAGCTGCTATTACTTATGATGCGTATAAAGAGACAGAAAAGGTTATTAAGTTAATGCCAACTTCAATACATATGCCGGAAATTACTGCTGAACCTACCGGGGGGATTGGTTTAGAGTGGTACAGGGATAAAAGTCAGGTTTTTGTTATCAGCGTCTACGGCAAACATAGAATTGCCTATGCAGGCATATTTGGCACAAATAAGATTCACGGCACTGAACATTTAGAAGAAACACTGCCTCTGGTGATTATCGAACATCTCAGGAGATTGTATTCATAGAACATTATGGTTCAGGTGGACCCCTCAGAAGACCTTACTAAGTTTATATTTAACAGGAGTCAATTCAGTCCTTCAAATGATCGTGTAAAGTATTCTGCGTTTATGCCGCCGCCCAACAGACGCCTTTCCGTATTTCGTATTGCTGGGCTTGCAGAAAATGATGTATGGGAAATTGGTGAGACAATAGGAGAACGGCGAACGCTGCCTTTATCGGCTCGTGCGGATATCAAAGTGTCGTTCGTGGCTGAGACAAGCCTGAAAATTGATGCAGATGATATTCCGCCTCGACATGCAAATATTATCGATTGGCCTGAGGACCATTCGGCGGTAATATTGAAAGCCAAGGAATTAGCGAGAAAAGCGCAACTTCATTTGCGATGAGATAAGATATGTTACGTCCTTTTGAACCTTACCAAATAAAACATGGTGAACCTGCTTATCCTTCTTCAATTGCAGAATACCTTGCTGACAATGCCCCAAAAACTATTACTGCCATAGGGAATCCCGATATCCTCCAAAGCAAAACCCTCGCAATCTTCTGTTCTAATAAATGCCCCGGCAATATCATTCTGAAGATCTATAGAAAAGGGGACGCGTACATTTATAGCCCATCTGCCGAGCATTCTCGACAAGGCTTTTAAGGGAGAAATAGTGCAGAAGTACCATAGTTCCAGAGTGCAGAAGACGTGGCAAAGCACTACAATTTTATGGATGAGGAGCTGGATTTCATCATCAACTACGACATCAAATATCGCATGGGGCGGGATAGCGAGGAATGAATTGCGGTATGTTTGTATAATAAAAATAATCGATAACCCAGGAGGTAAAAATGAGTGTAGGAGTTATGGTCGAATTGAAGGTCGAAGATATCGCCAACTCTATAAAAAAACTAAAAAAGGAGGATAGGGAAATGTTGCTTCTCCTTTTGTCGGGCGAGGACAAGGAGATAGCTAAAAGAGTAAGAGAGATAAAAACAAAGAAAGTGAAAACTCTGACAAGGGCAGAAATTTTAAAAGATGTCTTATAGGGACGAATATCACCCCAAAGTAAAGTCAGACCTAAAGAGGCTTGATAAAGCCATAATAAAAGAGCTTTTCGATGTCCACATAGAGAAAATATTGCAGGAACCGTATCTCGGGGAGAAACTTCATGGGGAGCTGGC
>JBGOWS010000275.1:0-3185 GCA_041478735.1 Thermodesulfovibrionia bacterium
CATCATAAATCGCTGCCTCCTTCACCACTGCCTGCCGGTCAAACCCCACAGCAGAGGCAGGAACAAATTTCAGGCCGAACAAATCCCTGAAAACCTCCTGAACCTTTCTATAGGTCATGCCTATTCGATATCGTAAATAGATAGCAGCGGACTTCGCAACAGGTCCGATAGGGGCATTGAGAAGCTCATCTTCTGCTGCTTTAACAACAGGCTGGTTACAATGACTGCAAAATGCCTCATGATGCAGATATCGGGTAACAAAGGGGCGGGGCTTAAGGACAATATCTTCCTGTAGATGTTCACTGACGCCCTCAATCGGCGTGAGATTCCGGGATTGACAGTGAGGACAAATTATCGGGGCAGACACTTCTATGGTTCGGTCAACATACGTGGGCTTTTCCCTAAACCATCCCGGATGGCCGACCGGAGCACCACGCTTCTTCTTGCCGTCACCTGCAGGTGTTGAAGCATTCTCTGTATTACTGCCTTTGTCATCAGTATCTTTCTTCCTGTTTGCCTTAAATTGCCTCTGATGCAAAGCAGTATTCTTCGCCTTTAATTCCGCATTTTCCTTCTCCAGCGCCCGGATTCGTTTCAGTGCAGTATTTAACTTGGCGTCCATTGTATCGATGATCCTCAGATGTTCCTGATACGTCTCCTCTGCACGTCGATACTCACCCAAAACCCACCTCGTTGACAGCCAATCCAAATGAGGACAGTTATGCTCATATGGGCAGGTAAAGTCATGCGGTGGATAAGATGGGCGCGGCATATTCCTTATTCATTCTCCAGGTTTAGGATCTCCCAGTTGATCTTCGAGAGTTTCTGCATAAGGAGCCACATTTTATTGTAACGCCTGTTCATTTTGTGCGCTTTTTTTGCGATGCCTTTTCTTACATACAGGGATACGGTTTTACCCTTCACCTTGGTCGTAAGTCCGTATCCGGTCATGGCAGGAGATTTCGCTATCGTACCGATAAGGAAAGAATCGAGGCGTGCCGCGATTTCTCCCTTAAGCATAGCTTGACGCTTCTTAAGAATGTCTATTCTTTGCATGTTATCCTCCTAACAAGAGTATTTATACTCTTGTTATTTTAACAGAAACACCCTTGCCTGTCAATGTTTTTTTGATTTTTTGAAGATGGTAGGTAAAAAAAAGTTACGAAAGGACTAAACTGTTACGGGAAAAGAAAAAAGAATTGAGGTGTCAGGCCTTGACATTTGAGCGTGCCCAGCGAAGGGTAGCACTTACTAACGGGTGAAAGTCCTGTCATGGTAAAAGCTGTCCCAATGGATTATGGAAATTCCTCTTAGGGTCGCACCTTCAATTATCATTTTTCAAGCCTACAAGTCCCGAAGGGATCTCCGAACTGGCGAGTTTTTGAGCTGATACAAAACAGATGATGTCTAATGAAAGAAGCTGCCAAGATAAGAGGTTAAGGAGATGAAAAGATCTGCTTGACAATTTGTAACCTTATTATTACAATGTAATACATGAAAGTGTTAATGGATACAGATTGTCTTATCAAGCTAACCAAGTCTATGCTTAAGGAGCTCGTTTGCGGAAATTTCTCAGTTATTATCCCTCAGATTGTGAAAGAAGAAGTTGTGGATAACGCTAAGGAACATCCGGATGCCGCAATCATAAAGAGAAATATTGAGACAGGTTTGCTGACTATAAATAAGATGCGGTCCTCTGCTCAAAAAGGAGAGGATGCTGTTTTTGCAATTTTTCACCAGGGGAAATTTGATGCTGTTTGCAGCGATGATAAACGGTTTATAAAAAGGCTGCGACTCTTTGATATTCCTTATATAACTCCATCCGTGTTTATCGCTATTTTGCTGAAAAAGGGTAAATTGACAATAAAAGAGGCTAATAAAAAACTGGATTCATTATCACCATTTGTTAGTGAGGATGAGTATAACGCTGTTAAATTAGTATTAGAAAACTGGAGGACGCAATGAAAACGAAATCTCTTAGGATACCGAAAGATATGATGTCTGCTATAGAACTCGTAGAAAAAGAGGAGAAAATAGAAGAATCTACTGCAATGAGAAAGCTCATGAGGATAGGTTTCGAAACTTATGTCGGCAATCTCTATAAGCAGGGAAAGGTTACACTGAGAGAGGCCGCCAGATTACTAAATATGAGTCAAATTGAGGCAATGAATATTTTTTTGGATGCCGGGATAAAAGGGAATCTTGATGCATCGGATGTCATGATCTCGCTGAAAAGATTTGCTTTTTAGCAGGTTTGTCTCAAACGGTATTCAGCCTCTTTCCCTCAAAATGAAAGAGAGAAAAGGGGGCAGAGTTATTTTTCTTGAAAGGTATTTTGAGTTATTTATGATTTAGCATGCCAGGATTAGTGGTTTCAGGATACCCTCACCATCAAGATGGAGGGGAGATAATATAATAGATACCATGCGGTCTCTGCCGCAGGGTTGTTCATTTCCGCTCAATGATCCCGGATGCTGAAAAGCACACGGGCCCCGTTGAGTAGTGAAGCTTACTCTACGGGGCGGATGCTGTACTGGCTTTAGAAAATGACCCAAAGGTTAACAAAATAGGTAAATATCCTAAAACCTTGAAAGAAAATTCCACTTTTTCGCAAAAGTGAAAAGACGCCTTTGGGAAAAAGTATTTGATTAAGAAACAGGTTTCCAACTGAATTTGCCCGGATCGCGGTATATATCATAAAGAAATGCTTAAACGCCTCTTTGATATTGTTTTATCTTCAATAGGCCTTATAGGTTCTTCTCCCTTATGGCTTCTGTTTTCATTAGCCATAAAACTGGAAGATAGAGGATCAATTTTTTATGCACAGGAAAGGGTTGGAAAAGATGGCAGAATATTCAAGGTCCTTAAATTCCGCTCAATGATCCCGGATGCTGAAAAACATTCGGGTGCTGTTCAGGCTGTTGAAAATGATCCAAGGGTTACCAGAGTTGGAAGGATATTGAGAGCTACTGCAATGGACGAACTACCCCAGCTCATTAATATGGCTCTTTCTCAAAATGAGTGGGTAATATAAACTATTCCCCTCCCCCTTGATGGGGGAGGGTGGGGGTGAGCAGTGACATAAACACAATAGCTAAAACCCTTAGAAAAAGACCGACAGATACAGAAAAGGTATTATGAGACATTTAAGAGCAAAACAGATGGAAGGACATAAATTCAGAAGG
>JBGOWS010000065.1:0-10114 GCA_041478735.1 Thermodesulfovibrionia bacterium
CAGCGGCTTTCTCCTGTGTTTTATGTCCACTGAAGATAGAATTATTGGGAAAAAGATACTCTCATTTTCTGGAAGGCAAACTTCTCGATCCATTCCACCTTGTTATCGGCTCTTTCAAATGGTTCACCGAGAATTGCTGCCAAAAAGTTCTCCTAATTGCTTTTAAGGTGTTAAAATGTTAAAATTATGGAACTTTTAGGGGGAAAAATAATGCCTAAGGATGCTATACAAATAGGTTTAACTTTTGACGATGTACTTCTCTTGCCAGCTAAATCTGGGGTTCTTCCAAGAGAAATTGACTTAACCACCATGCTTACACGAAATATAAAGATCAATATCCCTATAGTAAGTGCTGCAATGGATACTGTTACTGAGGCATATCTTGCAATAGCCGTAGCGCGCGAAGGCGGGATCGGAATTATACATAGGGCAATGTCCCCAGAGAGACAGGCATCAGAAATAGATAAGGTAAAAAAATCTGAAAGCGGAATGATAGTGGATCCGATTACAACTTCGCAGGATGCGCCTATCTCAGAGGCGTTGGCAATGATGAAAAAGTACAAGATATCAGGTGTCCCTGTGACGGAAAAAGGGAAACTCATCGGAATTCTTACAAACAGGGATCTACGGTTTGAAACCCAATTATCAAAAAAAGTCTCTAATGTGATGACAAAGGAAAAGCTTATCACAGCTCCTGTGGGTACCACCCTTGATGAGGCAAAGAAAATCCTGCACAAATACAAGATAGAAAAACTTCCAATAATCGATAAAGAGAATAATCTTAAGGGGTTAATAACTATAAAGGATATAGAAAAGAGGGAAAAGTATCCAAATGCATGTAAAGATAGCATTGGAAGGCTTTGCGTTGGAGCTGCAATAGGCACCGGGGAAGATTCATTAAACAGGGCGGAACTCTTTGTAAAAGCAGGGGTTGATGTGATTGTAATTGATACTGCTCATGGACATACTGCTTCTGTTATATCTATGCTAAAAACGCTAAAAAAGAAATTTGATGTAGATGTGATTGGAGGCAATATTGCTACTGCTGAGGCTGCAATTGACCTGATAAAGGCAGGTGCAGATGGGATAAAGGTCGGCATAGGGCCTGGTTCGATATGTACTACTCGGATAATAGCAGGAGCGGGTGTTCCACAACTTACAGCAATAAAGAACTGTAGTTCTGTTGCAAAGAAATACGGAATCCCTGTAATTGCAGATGGTGGGATAAAATATTCAGGCGATATTACAAAGGCGCTTGCAGCAGGTGCTCACTCGGTAATGATAGGTAGCCTTTTTGCAGGGACAGATGAGTCTCCCGGAGAGATAGTTCTCTTACAAGGCCGTAGTTATAAGGTATACCGGGGAATGGGTTCTATCGGTGCAATGGAGCAGGGGGCGAAGGACAGATATATGCAGTTAGGCGTGAAATCTGCAAAGCTTGTGCCAGAGGGCGTTGAAGGCAGGGTGCCATATAAAGGACCTCTTTCTCAGAGTGTCAACCAGTTGATCGGGGGCTTGCGTTCAGGGATGGGCTACTGTGGTTGTAGAAACCTTGGTGAACTGAGAAAAAAGGCAAGATTTATAAGGATTACCAATGCAGGCTTGAGAGAAAGCCATGTCCACGATGTTATCATAACAAAAGAAGCTCCAAATTATAGGCCAGAATGGTGAAAAGATAGTAAGTAGTAAGTAGCCATTCATTAAATCAGTAAAACAAAATATGAACGAAGAAAAAGTTTTAGTCCTGGATTTTGGCTCTCAGTATACTCAGCTAATTGCAAGACGCGTTAGAGAAAGCAAGGTCTACTCAGAGATATTCCCCTTTAATGCTTCAATTGAAAAGATAAAGAATTTTGATCCGAAAGGGATAATACTTTCAGGTGGTCCATCCAGCGTTTATGATCCAGGTGCGACAATACCAGACATCAAGATTTTTGAACTCGGTATTCCTGTTCTCGGCATATGTTATGGCATGCAACTTATGGCGCATTGTCTTGGAGGAAGAGTAGCAAAGGCGCGAAAAAGAGAGTACGGCAAGGCAGAACTTATAGTTGACGACAGGAAGGACATATTTGAAGGTATCCCAATAAAGACCATTGTCTGGATGAGCCATGGAGACAGGATTGAACATTGTCCTCCGCGCTTTAAACAAATAGCGCATACTGCTAACTCACCTGTTGCAGCGATGGCAAACAAAAGCAAAAAATTTTACGCCTTACAGTTTCACCCTGAGGTTGTACATACCCCGAGAGGATTTGAAATTTTAAAAAACTTTTTATTCAGGATATGTAAATGCAAGCCCACCTGGACTATGAAGTCTTTTATAGAGACCACCACAAAGGAGATAAAGGAGAGGGTCGGAAATAAAAAGGTTGTATGCGGTATCAGTGGTGGAGTTGATTCTACTGTTACGGCAGTTCTGGTACACAGGGCTATAGGGAAACAAATCACGTGTATATTTGTGGATAACGGTGTTCTCAGGGCTGGGGAGGCAAGAAAGGTCGAAGAGACACTGCGAAGGCATTTCCAAATGAATATAAACTGTGTTGATGCATCTGATAGGTTTCTAAAAAAGCTAAAGGTTGTCGCCGACCCTGAGAAAAAGAGGAAGATCATCGGGAATGAATTCATAAAGGTCTTTGAGGAAGAGGCAAAAAAGATAAAAGGGGTTGAATTTCTTGCACAGGGGACATTATATCCTGATGTAATAGAGAGCGTTCCCTTCAGGGGCCCGTCAGCTACTATAAAAAGCCATCATAATGTGGGGGGGCTCTTGAAGAGGATGAAGTTAAAGCTCATCGAACCTCTGAGAGAACTGTTCAAGGATGAGGTTCGAATACTCGGAAAAGAGCTCAATATACCGGAAGAGATAATAAACCGCCATCCCTTCCCCGGGCCGGGCCTGGCAATAAGGGTTATTGGTGAAGTGACAAGACAAAGGTGCGGCATATTAAGAGAGGCAGATACCGTAGTTCTGGATGAGATAAAAATTGCAGGGCTTTATAGAGATCTCTGGCAGGCATTTGCTGTACTTCTACCTGTCAAGAGTGTGGGAGTGATGGGAGATGAGAGGACATACGAGAATGTTATAGCTGTCAGGACAGTTAAAAGTCTTGATGGCATGACTGCTGATTGGGCGAAGATACCCTATGATGTTCTTGAAAAAATATCAAACAGGATAATAAATGAGGTAAAGGGGGTTAACAGGGTGGTCTATGATATAAGCTCAAAGCCACCAAGCACAATAGAGTGGGAGTGAAAAACGTAATGAGTTGGAGAATTTTTTAAACTCATCACGCATCACGGAAAATTGGTTATGGATATAAATACTTATCTTAAAGAAAAACGTGAACTTGTTGACTCGTATCTGAAATCATATTTTGGCACGCCATTTTTACCTTCTGTCCTTCACGAGGCAATAAGGTACTCTCTCTTCGCAGGTGGCAAGAGAATCCGGCCGATACTTGCACTCGCCTCATACGAGGCATGCGGAGGAAATCCTGAATACATTGTACCGCAGGCCTCAGCTCTTGAGCTCATTCATACATATTCTCTTATACATGATGACCTGCCCGCAATGGACAATGACGAATTGAGGCGTGGAAAACCAACAAATCATAAGGTGTTCGGAGAGGCGATGGCTATACTTGCAGGAGATGCCCTTATTACTGAGGCATTTTATATACTATCTAATTCAAATCCCCCCTCACCCCACTTTACTAAAAGGTGGAACACGGAAGTAAGGGACCCCTTAACTAAAGGTGGGACGGGTGAATTATCAGGTGAAGATTTACCCTCTCCCTTCCCTTCCCCCTCGAGGGGGAGGGATAGGGTGGGGGGGGCTTCAGGCATAAAGATTAAACCATTCTCTCTGATGAGGGTGATAAGGGATGTAGCTCTTTCAGCAGGTGCCTATGGGATGGTTGGAGGGCAAGCCCAGGACATGCTTTCAGAGAGTTTGGAACCTGATAGAGATACATTGTATTTTATACACCTTCACAAAACAGCAGCGCTGATAACAACATCTGTTAGGATGGGGCCGATACTGGCCGATATTGGCGGAGATATATTGAAGGCTTTAACAAGGTATGGAGAAAATGTAGGGCTTACTTTTCAGATTATTGATGATATACTTGATATCGAAGGTAATACTGAAGAGCTTGGCAAATCAGCTGGTTCAGATAAGAAGAAAAAGAAGATGACTTATCCGTCGCTATATGGGATGGAAGGATCACGTCTAAGGGCACAGGAGTTAATTTTAGAGGCAATAGACGCCCTCCGTATATTTTCTTCTGAGGCAGACCCATTGAGGGAAATTGCAAGCTATTTAATAAAAAGGAGGGCTTGATGTATCTGGAGCTTGTAAAAACAACAGCTGATTTAAAAAAGCTCTCTATTCAAGAACTGAAGGAACTTGCATCTGAGATAAGAGAAACGATAATCGAGCGGGTTTCGAAAAACGGAGGTCATTTGTCTTCAAACCTCGGAGCAGTAGAACTGACGATTGCCCTCCATTATGTATTTAATTCCCCTGTAGATAAAATATTATGGGATGTTGGACATCAATCTTATACACATAAACTCTTAACTGGAAGATACGAAAGGTTTTCGAGCCTCAGGAAATATAAAGGTATCTCCGGCTTTCCTAGAAGGGATGAAAGTGAACATGATGTCTTTGGTACCGGACATAGTTCCACTTCAATCTCAGCCGCGCTTGGAATAATCGAGGGTAGAGATAAGAATAAAGAAGACTACAAGGTCATGGCTGTTATAGGTGATGGAGCAATGACCGCGGGGCTTGCCTTTGAGGGATTAAACAATGCTGGCCATCTTAAAAAGGACCTTATTGTAATTCTGAACGACAACGAGATGTCCATATCAAAAAATGTTGGTGCACTTTCAGCATATTTAAACAGGATACTTACAGGAGAATTCTATCAGAAATTTAAGAAGGAAACCAAGGCATTTATAGAAGGCATACCAAAATTAGGAGGGAAAGCTGCAAAGATAGCCCAGAAGACAGAGGAAATGCTTAAGGGTATTTTCTTCCCTGGAATAATCTTTGAGGAACTCGGTTTTAATTATGTAGGTCCAATAGACGGTCATAATATCGAACTATTAATTGGTACATTAAAAAGGATAAAAACGTCATCATTCCCGATCCTCATACATATTATTACAAAAAAGGGTAAGGGGTATGAGTTTTCAGAGAAGAACCCTTCTTTGTTCCACGGGATCGGACCTTTTAAACTCGAAACAGGGTTGCCTATAGGTGGAAGCGAGCCTGTATACAATGAAGTATTTGGTGAGATCCTGACAGAACTCGCAGCCAGAGATGAGAAGATAGTTGCTATTTCTGCAGCTATGAAGGAAGGTACGGGTCTTAAGTATTTTGCTGATAAATACCCCGATAGATTTTATGATGTTGGTATTGCAGAACCACATGCTGTAACGTTCGCTGCAGGGCTTGCAACACAGGGGTTAAAACCTGTAGTTGCAATCTATTCCACATTTCTTCAAAGGGCCTATGATGAGATAATTCATGATGTCTGTCTCCAGAACCTTCATGTTATCTTTGCCATTGACAGGGCGGGCATAGTCGGAGAGGACGGACCTACGCATAATGGGGTATTTGATCTTTCCTATTTAAGGCATATCCCAAATATAATTGTCATGGCACCTAAGGATTATGTTGAACTCAGAGCAATGCTTGAGCTTGCTTTAAAACATAACGGACCTGTTGCGATAAGATATCCAAGAGGGAAGGTACAGTTACCAGTTAGCAGTTCCTCACTTAACGATGGTGTATCGGTTACTTTTAAAGAAGGAGAAGCTGAAGTACTTAAATATGGGAAGGATATAGCACTGATAGCCTTGGGCAACACTGTTTATCCAGCCTTGTCTGCTGCAGAGAGACTTGAGAAAGATGGTATTACCGCAATGGTCATAAATGCAAGGTTTATAAAACCTTTAGACCGTGATCTTATATCCCATGTTGCATCGATGGTTCCGAGAATAATTACCATAGAAGATAATGTCCTTCAAGGTGGCTTTGGTAGCGCAATACTTGAATTCCTGAATGAGATGGAAATCCATAATGTAAGGGTGAAACGGCTTGGTATTCCAGATAAATTTGTTGAGCAGGGTCACCAAAATGAATTGAGGAAAAAATATGGGCTTGATGAAGAAGGGATATATACAGCTGCATTTTCATTTCTCAACGAGCCGTCATACAGTCGTTAGATGAATTTTTGCACTGGTAAACTGGATTTTTAGTTGAAAAATAATGCCGCGTAAGGAGAGATTGGACAAAATTATTGTTTTGAAGGGGCTTGTAAAAAGCAGGGAGATGGCAAGGGCATTAATAATGGAGGGTAAAGTTTTTGTTGATGGTAAAAAGATAGTAAAGGCAGGCACTTCTGTAAGTGAAACTTCGGACATATCTCTAAAAGAAACCCTGCCTTATGTTAGCAGAGGAGGGTTAAAGCTCGATGCAGCAATAAATTTTTTTAATATTTGCTTAAATAATAAGATTGTTATGGATGTTGGTTCATCAACGGGTGGCTTTACAGACTGCTTATTGAAGATGGGTGCAAAGAAAGTATATTGTATAGATGTAGGCTATGGACAACTTGCATGGTCACTTAGAACAGATCCAAGGGTCGTAGTTATGGAAAGGACCAATATAAGATATCTCGATGAAACCGTTAGAGGAGCTGAATCGTCAAAATTTAAGGGTTGCGAGTTTGAAGACCTTGTAAAGAGTAATATAGACATGGCGACAGCGGATGTTTCTTTTATCTCTTTGACTAAGGTGATTCCCTCTGTAATTGGATTTCTTAAGGAAGAAGGAGAGGTGCTTGCGCTTGTCAAGCCGCAGTTCGAAGTTGGGAAAGGAGAGGTAGGGCGAGGTGGAATTGTCAAGGAAGAAGAAAAAAGGGTGAAGGCTGTCAAGTATGTACAAGAAGATTCAGAAAAGCTAGGTCTCAAGACCGTTGGTATATTTCAGTCTCCCGTTACAGGGCAAAAAGGCAATATAGAATATTTTTTATATATGAAGAGAGGATCTTGTGGAAGAAACTAGGGCGTTACTTGGAATTGACCTCGCAACTGCATCAAAAGAATTAATAGAACTGCTTATTGAAGACGCTTTAGACACTTCAATATTTAAGGAGATTGCAAAGGCAAACATCAATAGGCCCGAGATACTAACTATTCTCCTTGAAAATCCTGATACACCTGATGATGTCAGACAGGAAGTTAGCAGATCCCTGCATGTGCCTGTAAAAACACAGAAAGAAATTGTAAAGGTTAAAAAACCGCCCGAGGAGCGTACACAGAGTATTCTGCAGAGGATTCAGAAGTTGAGTATCTCAGAGCGAATACATCTTGCACTGAGGGGAGGTAAAGAAATAAGGACGATTCTATTAAGGGATCCAAATAGAGAGGTGACGTTGACTGTTCTCGATAATCCGAAAATTACCGATACGGAAATCGAATTAATTGCGAAGTCGCGTTCAATAGCTGATGAAGCGCTGAGAAAAATAACAAAAAAGAGAGAATGGATGAAGAACTACGGTGTAATCATATCACTTGTGACGAACCCTAAGACTCCTCCTGGTATCGCAATTCCCCTCATAAGTGAACTAAAAACAAGGGATCTTGCTATACTTGAAAAAAACAAAAATGTTGTAGAGGGAGTACGTGCTACTGCAAAGAAGCTTCTTCGAGCCAGAAAGGCACACTGAGTAATAGATTCAAAAAATCTATTGCAAATTTTTTTTAAATACTCTTAAATAAAAAATCTAAGGTTGCAATATTTAGCGTGCGGGCAGGGTCTTGTCTGTCACAGAACTATAGCAAATTTAATTAAAATGATTAGAACCTTTAAATTAGAAAAGTTTCATGCAGGTATCGTTCCTGAATCCACATTATTTAAGGTATTAAAATATCTTGATAGAGAAGATATTGAAACGCCATTTCTCCTCATAGACAGCGAAAAGGTCAAAGAAAAAGCATTCACGATCGGCCGGCATATTAAAAATTCCAGGGTATTTTATGCTGTTAAAGCAAATCCTGACATAGAGATACTCAGGTTCCTCAATAAACTAAAGCTGGGATTCGAAATATCTTCCGAGGGAGAACTGGAAATACTCTCATTGTTAAAAGTAGAACCAGCAAGGATTATATCGAGTAATCCCATAAAATCTCTGAAATTTTTAAAAATGGCTGCATCTTATGGTATTAGTTATTTTTCTTTTGATTCTGCAGATGAAGTAGACAAACTTGATAGATTTATCCCTGGATGTAATGTTTATATCAGGCTTTCGGTCCCGAATGAAGGTAGCGAATGGCCGCTAAGCAAGAAATTCGGGGTTGAACTTGATGAGGCGTTAGCTCTTTTGTGTTATGCAAAAGAAAAAGGGCTCAATCCAGTTGGCATTACGTTTCACGTTGGCTCACAGTGCACGAATGTTTATAATTGGAATTTTGCCCTTGATAAGGCGAAGGCTCTATGGGATATGGCTGATAGGAATGGGATAAAATTGACTCTTTTAAATATCGGTGGTGGTTATCCTATAAAATATACCAAAGATGTAGTTAGCATTGAGACTATAGAGAAAAATGTTAGCAGCCTTATTTGTGAAAGATTTCCTGAAGATATAGAAGTACACATCGAACCCGGCAGAGCGGTTATTGGAGATGCGGGCATATTAGTAAGCACTATAATTGGTAAGGCAAAAAGGGGTGATGAAGACTGGCTTTATATTGATGTAGGTGTTTTTAATGGATTAATGGAAAGTGTTGGGGGAATAAAATACAGCTATATTGTCGAGAGTTATAAGCAAACGATACATAAGAAACGATGGACAATAGCTGGTCCGAGTTGTGACAGCTTTGATGTAATAGACAATAACGTTGCACTTCAAGAACCGAATATTGGGAATCTGATACTTATATTGTCCAGCGGCGCATATACTGTATCTTATGCTTCAGAATTTAATGGTGTTTCGATACCAAAAACTATTATTCTTCCTAATTAGAAAGGGAAATAAAAATGATTAAATTTTTTGAAAAGGCACCATATGCACCGGTCGAATATTCCTATGATGTTGAGGAGATCCTGTATAAGGGGAAAAGTAAATTTCAGGAAATCATGGTTATAAGGAATCCGTATTTTGGTAAAATGCTTATACTTGATGATGTTGTCCAGATAACCGAAAGGGATGAATTTTTTTACCACGAGATGCTAACCCATATTGTTATGCATGCCCATCCGGACCCAAGGAAAGTTATTGTTATAGGCGGTGGCGATGGCGGCGTAGTCAGAGAAGTTGTTAAACACAAGACTGTTGAAAAGGTCTATTTTGTAGAGATAGATGAAAAGGTAATCGATGTTTCGAGAAAATATTTTCCTGATATATCTTCTGGTGTTGATGATCCACGTGTGGAGATAAAGATTGTGGACGGCGCAGAATTTATAACGAATAGAAAACTTTCCGACATTGATGTTGTTATAATCGACTCTACAGATATTGTTGGTTTTGCAAGAAGTCTTTTTACTAAAGATTTTTTTACCCGTGTTAGGAATTGTCTAACAGATGAAGGAATGTTTGTTACACATTCAGAGTCACTTCATTTTCATAAGGATATGGTTATTGAAGTTCAGGAAATACTGAAAAGCGCTTTTCCTATAGTTGACCTCTATACTGCTCCAATTGCAACATATCCAGGAAATTGGTGGTCTTTCTCAGTGTCATCCAAAAACCTTTCACCCCGTGATACAAGACGTAAACTTAAGATAAAAACAAAGTACTATAGTGATGAAATACACAAACAGGCATTTCTACCTAAAGGCATGTATAAGAAGTTGATGGAAAAGAAGCTGATATGGTAATAAATGAGATAAAAATAATCTGATTACTGAATCAATAAAGTTGTTTTGACTTGTAATTTGCTTTAGCTTACTACAGGGTTTATATCATAACATCGCAAACTAAAAAAATATCATAACATCGCAAACCATTTTTAACATCGTCTAAACTCCTCCCAAAAACTTTTTGGGAGGAGAGAGGCGATGAAGAATCAAAATGAGCATGAAAAACGCTGTAAA
>JBGOWS010000195.1:0-4495 GCA_041478735.1 Thermodesulfovibrionia bacterium
ATGGGAACAAAGGCATTTGACAAAGGTATGATGACTTATCAATATGGGTATGGAGAACCTTATACCATTCCCATTTATTGCTGGTATCTGGAAGGCGGAAATAAGAAGATACTGGTTGATACAGGAGAATTGGCACCATTGCAATCCAAGGAAAGAGAAAGCGCTATAGGCGGGAAGATTTATAAATTTGAGGAAGGGCTGGCTCGTTGGGGTTTAAAGCCCGAAGACATTGATATCGTCATTCATACTCATTTACATAATGACCATTGCGAAAACGATGACAAATGTATTAACGCTACATTTTATGTGCATGAGAAAGAATTGGAGAGGATACATAACCCCCGTCCTTTAGATTTCCGTTATAATAAAGATTTTATCTTGGATATGGAAAAGAACGGTCAGATAAAAACGGTCACGGCAGATGCGGAGATTCTCCCAGGAATACGTGTTATCCATACACCTGCTCATACAGAGGGGGGATTAACAGTAATGGTAAATACTGCTCAAGGAAAAGCAGCGATAACAGGATTTTGTGTAATAATGGAGAATTTTAATCCTCCTCCAAAGATAAAGGCAATGGAGATGGATGTCATTCCACCCGGGACGCATGTCAATGTTTACGAGGCATATGATATTGTACTCAAAGTGAGAGATATGGCAGACATACTGCTACCACTTCACGAACCAAAATTCGCCTCAATTGACACAATTCCATGAGCGACTGACAAGTGAAAAAATTTTCTGATATCCCAATTCGGGTTAGTTAGAAGTATTCGAAAAAAACTGACCACAAAGACTAAAAGGTTCCAGAATGGTCTCCCATTTAAAGAAATACCAAATTCATTATCCTTCTTAATATTAACCGCGATGTCCCTCCCGTCAGGACTGAAAGTTATGTTCTATACAAAATCATACCTTTCAGTCCTTAGAGTTTCATCAACAGCGACAGTCCATTCATAATCCCTTAACACTGCACAGACAAGGCGATTGTCAGGAGTATACTTCAGTGACCAGACCCTTTCAAAAGTATCTCCCCAGGTTTTTCCGTTTATGCAGGTGTAACCCTTTTATTTTCAATTTCTACGATAGCCGAGATCTTTTCGCCGTCATCACTTACAACAAATTCACGGACGATTGGGAATTTTTTTCTCCATTCATTGACATCTGTAATACATTTGTAATGCATTTCTCTTTTGTGTCCCAATCCCAGCTTTCTCTTTCAGTCATTCTTTGTTCCTGCATTATTTCTTTCAATCAGAAAATAGTACCTGAAATCACCTTTCTTTGAATTTATTAATAAGGATGGGTACCCAGGATTACCTCTTTGTTAAACTTTGTTTCAATCTTCTTTTTAATATCTTCAACATCAATAGGACACTTTGCAGTCTGCGTTGCCTTCATGATGCAGGTTCCGAGATGAATTGCATCAAAATCCCTATCATATAATTTCCCCATATCCATTATAAGCGCAACCTTCGGCATGAGTACACCGGGACAACCACCACAGTCATCCATGCTGATAACTTCTATATCATAATCCTTCCAGCGTTCATACTCCCCTGCCTTCTCTGCAATTCCCTTAAAACATTTCAGACAGCCTGCTACACAACTGACACCTTTAATGTTTTTACATGCGATAATAGCTATCTTTTTCTTTGCCATAAGATCCTCCTTCTCAGTTATTTCTTTCAAATAGTATTTTTATTACTGAAATCATTCATCTGCTTTCGCCTCATACACTTTGCCTGCCTTTTGGGAGAGCCAACCGATCCGTTCAACCTTTATATCATCAAATTCAGGCACATATGGTTTTATGTCAAGGAGAGGTGTTCCGTCAACAATATCCACGTCCTCTATAAAAAGATTACATCCTTCAACTTTAACGAGTTTAACGACAGAGATTCCGATGGGATTCGGCCTTTTGGGCGCCCGTGTGGCAAATACGCCGTGGAGTTCATCATCCATAAACGGTTTAACTCTCAAAGAGTATCCACTTGATCGATGAAAATGGTAAATCAAAATAATATGTGAAAACTCATGAAGATCGGAAAGCCCGTCACAATATTCCGGTTCTATTTCTATGGCTCCTGCAACTCCTTTTGCTCCGGCCGGCTGGATAGGCATCCCTTTGATATCCTTAAAGGGAGAGCGAATCATTCCTATCGGTTTGTACGTTATAACCTTCATAAGTTCACCGTCTTGTGCAGATTGTCCTGAATTGCCTTTTTAATGTTTACATCCTAACGTATTCCCATGCCCCGGACAGCAGTGCGACAGTGTATATTCCGGCAGGGTGCGAGTTTTTAACATTGCCATGTTCTCTTTTACAGTCAATGCCTGCGCCTGAAAAATTTTAATACCAAGTTGATTTAATCTGCTCAATGCACCTGCACCTATTCCGCCAACTACTACTGCGTCAACCTTTTGATTATCCAGCGCCTTCATAGGATTGCATGCTCCATGTGCATGATGTTGGTCTTTGTTATTGATAATCGTTACATGGTTACTGTCAGTTTCTACTTATGAGGCATTCAGCGACTTTTTTATGTGCGTCATGCAAAATTCTTCCAAACGTCTGTCTTGATATTTTCATCCTCATAGCAGCGTCTTCATGGTAGAGCTCTTCATAATCAGCAAGCCTCATTGCCTCGAGTTCATCCATAGTAATGGATATCTCTTCGAGCTCCGTAAGGGGTATCCCTCTCGGCTTGAAATAGGTGGCGTCCGGCTTGCATTTGATGCATCTGTATTTTTTCGGTCTCGGCATAGTTCATTATAAGCATACGCTCATAATGATGTCAAGAATAAACCTAAACGTTGCATAAAAAAGTGAGGCAGCTGATAATAATTTTTACAACTGATGGGTAATTTCTGTTTTAATGGTGACTCATTCAATACTCCCAAATCCAGCGATAACGATTGGATAAGATATTTTTAATATTTCTCAAAGAAAATGTTTTTTACAAATTGAGTTACATTCGCGATGTCTTTTAGTCCAATTCTCTCATGGTTAACGTGAAATCTTCTGTTTTTCCCCGATAGTTCTCAGCTATAATTGCTTTATTGCTGGATTTGGGAAAATATAAGATATGTATGACAGGAGCACTTATTAACCCAAATAATGCAATTGTCTACGACTCGTAGAGAAATAATGTCCCGACACATGTCGGGATTGTGAGTCCCGATATAGATCGGGGTCGATACCTTAGTGTACCTTTAACTGATGGTTTTAGGAATATTTTAGTTCACTCTGTGGAATGACTTCTATTCCACAGAGTGAATATTGCCAATAAAGATGTTTTCAATAAATTCATCCCTATGGGTCGTAGACGAGTTAAATAAAATTTTGAACAATGTCTGCATTATTCGGGTTAATATTAAGGTAAGCTATGTGATTGAAGAAAATGCCTGATACACCAATTCAAACCGGACTGGAAATATTCGAGAAAAACTGGCCCGAAAAACTAAAAGGCTCACGTATAGGGCTCCTTGTACATCCTGCCTCTGTAAACAGAAGGCTGAAACATGCGGTTAATCTATTCGTTAAATCAAGAAAGCTTGAACTGAAGGCGCTCTTTGGCCCGCAGCACGGAATCCATGGGGAAACACAGGACAATATGGTCGAATGGGAAGGATTTCTTGATACCAGCACAAGAATTCCCGTATTCAGCCTTTACGGTCATACGAGGAAACCCGTGCCCTCAATGCTGAAGGATATCGATGTGATGGTAATAGATGTTCAGGATGTGGGTTCGCGCTATTATACGTTCATATGGACAATGGAACTCTGCATGCAGGCATGTCTTGAAATGGATAAATCAACAGTCATCCTTGACAGGCCTAATCCTATTGGAGGACATATCACAGAAGGTCCTGTTTTAGATATGGCTTATGCATCTTTTGTTGGGCAGCGTCCCTTACCCGTTCGTCATGGCATGACAATAGGAGAAACAGGCAGTTACTTAAGAAATGAATTTTACCCGTCTCTTGATTTTTATGTCATTCCAATGCAAGGCTGGAGACGGAAGATGTGGTTTGATGAAACTGGCCTTACATGGATTATGCCCTCCCCTAATATGCCGACACTGGATACAGCAATAGTATATCCCGGCATGTGCCTTCTGGAGGGGACCAATCTCAGTGAGGGGAGAGGTACAACACGGCCGTTTGAAATTTTTGGTGCTCCTTTTATAGAACCTGATATGCTGGTAAAAACGCTTAAAGAATTAAAACTCCCCGGTGTTGTTTTCAGGCCGATGTATTTCCAACCTACATTCCAAAAGCATGCTGGCAAGTTATGCGGAGGTGCACAGATACATGTTATGAACAGAGAAAGATTCAAACCCTTCAAGACAGGCGTCGCTATCCTCAAAACTACACATTATCTTTACCCTGAACATTTTTCATGGAAACAGCCTCCTTATGAATATGAAACAGAAAAGATGCCAATCGATATCCTTACAGGTACCGACAGACTCAGAAAAGACATTGAAAA
>JBGOWS010000123.1:0-6541 GCA_041478735.1 Thermodesulfovibrionia bacterium
AATCGAATTATCAGTTCTTCTCCATATGCTGCACGGGTTTTCCCTTTCTGCTCAAATTCCACAATCTCTCTGCCGATCTCATAATATGCAAGCACTTGAGCCTTGTTGACCTGTCGAACAGCGGTTGCCCTTGCAGAATGGATAATGTCAGCAAGACGCCTGATCAGAGATGTGTATTTGTTAAACCCTATTTTCATGGTCTAAGCCTTCATCCCGTCTCTCAATTGCTGCTTAATCTTTTCGGCTGCCCTTCGTCATATATCAAATACTCCTTCTGTTCCTCGTCAGGCCCCGTCTGATTCGCCGAGGCGAAAGGGCATTGTTCAGGATTGGTTCATCAACTGCAAGTGACATATCAGCTCGTACCGTTACATCTTTCCTTCAAGATATTTAAGGATGACTGTCTTCACCTTTTTGACCAAGTCAATTGCTTCCTGTGCATCCTCTTTGGGAATGTCATAATAAATTCTCATCCGGATACCTGACCTCAACACCATAACTCGACAGGATCTCAACATTGTCAAGTTCTGACTCTATTTCAGGAACAATCTGTTTGCACAATTCAACAAGGTCTTCAATTGAATGTATCTTTGGAAAATATATTTCATTAAATGTTAGAAAACCTTTAATGTATTTTTCAGCGCATTCCTGGGCGTGAAAACAGATCGTATCGCAAGGCGGGTTTTCCATCTTGATTGTGTTTTCGGCATTAATAAGGTCGTTTTCTGCTTTCTTGAACCAAGACCTTACAACCTCCAGTTTATCGTCTTTCATAAATGATCCTCCCTTTGTGTGCGGCAGGGTAAACGATTGTTCCGACAATATCTTTGAACCTTTCAAATTCTTCAGGAGTCTTGACGATTATATCCTTGGGAATCCCGATACCTTTCAATACTTTCCTGACAGAGACCGCCCTTTTATGCGGCTTTTCGTCTGTGTCCATGACGATCATTATGTCCATATCGCTATCAACAGTCGGATGACCGTAAGCATAAGAGCCAAAGAGAATTATCTTATGCGGATTGAAGTTATTTATAATTTTATCGACTATATTTTTTAAATAGGATTCAATATCCATGTTTACTATCCTCCACTATTTGCATATAAATATTTTACCGTCTGCCGGCTCCATTCATATCCTCTTCGGCCGTCCTTCGGCATTAATCCAGTACTCCTTCGTTTTCTCGTCAGCCCCGTCTGATTCGCCGAGGCGAAAAGGGATTGTTCAGGATAAACTTATCAACTGCAAGTGACATAAATTTTATCCCTCTATTTCTTCCAATTGTATTGCAGCCTGCCACATGAACATCTCACCTTATCGCTTACATCATTATAATGTTTCTTTGAAATAAGATTACCGCATTGAGAGCATCTGAAAAGCTTTTCAAGTTCTTGAACATCGCTGTAAAACATCTTAAGGTCATCCATGCTTTCTGTAAAAGAACTGTCGTGCGAGGTTCGGTTACCAAGGAACATTGAAGAACTGAGCCTATCAAAGGCTGCTTGATCCTTCAATTCACATTTCCTATCTTTGAGTTTGCTTTTCAATTCAGAAAGCAATTCATGCGACATTCTATTTTCATTATGACCGTTGAACCGAAATTCAACTTTCACTTTCAGATCATGGCAAATCTCTTTTAATAGGTGCTCAAGATATATTCGAATAGAATTTCCCAAACCTGTAGTATCTGCCTTCTTGAGTTTGTTTTCGATTTCTTCTTTAAGAGTAAATGGCGGCGGCTCAATTGTTGCCCCGTTTTCATGATCCCAATACATCCTCTTTATCAACCAATTCTTTCCTCTAACCATATTAGAGACTATTTCAAACCAATCTTTTTCATGAGTAAAAAGAATTATCTGATAATCACTGAACTTCTCTACCAAGAGCCTTGCGAATCGTGCCCGATGATTTGTATCGAAACTGGATATCACATCATCAAGAATAAAGAAATTATTTATTCTATTGAATGCTTTTACGGAAGCCAGAAAGAGGCATATCCCCAAACAATTCAAATGAGATTCGCTCAAATATTTGTCAGGAGGAGAAACGACCTCCCCATGAAACTTGAACTGAATAGTAATACCAACGAATTCTTCATCTTCTCCTAACGGGATGAGTTCTATCTCTTCAATATTCTCAGATGGATTCATGAATAAATATAGGTCATTGATATCACGGGATATTCCTGTCAAGAATGATATGAGCCCTTCTTTTTGTTTCTTGACGAATTCACGATAAATAATCTCTATCGATCTATACTGGTCAGATAAAATATCAGCCTCTTCTTTAAGAGATTTAATCTCTTTATGTGCTTGCCTTACCAATGACAATTTGCTTGTTATGGTAAATCTTGGATCAGTTGCTCTTTCAGCAGAGATTTTTTTCATTTTATCTGAAAGAGTAGACTCCCATGACTGAATCTTTGAATCATCAATCTGGAGAAATTCATTGGGTTTTAAAATATCTTTGGATGTTGTCACAGAGTATTTTTTAAATCTATCTAAGGCTTCAAAAACAGATGCCCTAACGCTACTGATTTTTCCTTTTATTGTATTATTCTCCTCTAAGGACAAGCACTTTTCCTTTAGCACTGTATCTATTTCTGATAAGGCATTCTGAATGATTTTTTGCGTGCTTCTGTGATCTTCCTCTAAACCTTCTTTTTCTTTCTTAAAGGATGATAATTCTTCAATCCTCTTTCTAATCTCATCAATCAGATTGTCCCTATTTTTATCCTGTAAGCATAATGGACATTTATCGTCTTCAAAAACCCGCCTTTCAAGGATTGAGAGTCCCTCAGACAATAATCCCCCTAAACTTATTGCTTTGAACTTCTCTGTGTCTTTTGCGATATCTTGAAATTTCTTATAATAGCTTTCGTATGAGGGAAGAATACTTTGCAAGAAGATTCTAAATTGCTTGAGTCCCTCTATGACTTTCTCATAAGATGCTTGAGCAATAATTGCTCCTGTGTCCTCTGGCTTCTTAATAAATTCAAGAATGGTTTCAATGCTTCGATCATCTTTCACTTCTACTGGAAGTTTGAGTGGGGCAACCAGCTTTTTGATTGCATCAAAATATTGGACATCATCAATTATGTTCTGTCCTATTTGTTCAATAATAAGAGCCTGTTTAGTGCTAATGAGGCTATCATAATTCTTACTTTTATTCTGAGTTTTCAGCTCATTTGAGGCTTTCTTTAGCACCTCTTTCATCTTAGTAACTTCAGAAAAACCAATAATGTGAGATATTTCTTTGAGCCTTTCGCCCTTAGTAAAAACAATGAATCTAAGCAAATCTTTATATCTCAGAAGTAAGTTTTCATTAAGGGAGTTGGCAAGATAATTATTGAATTCCTCTGATAAGTTAGAATGTTCAGATGTTAGCTTAGATTTTTTGTAATATAGCTTCTTCTTTGAATCATATCTTGAATCTGAAAACTTGAGTTCTACGGTAGCATCTTTACCATTCTCCAAGAATATGTTCCTTAAAGCGTCTATGCCTTTTCTTCCTATTTCCTCCCCTGAAAGATGCTCAACTCTATCTTTGTAAAACCATTCGAAGGCATCCGAGATAGAGCTTTTCCCTGTCCCATTATCACCATACAACATTAAAGATGTCGAAGAATCAAGCGTGACCTTCAGGGTCTTTTTTACACCCCTAAATCCTGTTAATTCTATACCCTTAATCTTTACCATGTAGTTTTACTTCTCTGATTTTCAAAAGTTCATTAGAAAGGTTTGTATGGGTTAATTTACCTTGTTGATATAGACTTTTCAGTAAGAGGGCTACTTCTCCATCGACTCCTTCTATCTCATCTATTTTGTAGAAAAAGTCATCTAATATTTCATGACCGCTCTTGATTGCGTCAGTCATTTGTCTTTTTCCTTTTCAAAATACTTCCAGTCTATTTCAAGAGTTATCGGTATATCATATTTCTTTATCTCAAAGCCGCTCTTGTTATTACAAATAGGATAGATACCGTATTTATCCAAGAAATCAAGGATAAAATAGCTTTCTAAATCTTCTATCCTGTAACTCCATATACGCTTTAACATTTCAAAGTTAAAATATGTGAAATACAAACCTTCCGTTTTTCTATAGTTGAGTAGTCCTTCATTTCCAGATGTGCCATCATAATGCCCTGAAAGCCTTTTCCCAATACTATTGGTCTTTTTTTCACTCATGCCGATATATATCAGCCTCGACTTTCCAAAGGGATACGGTATTTCAGTCTCTTTAAGAAAAATGAAATAAAGCCCGCATATGCCTATTAGGGGCTTGATATTCCTTAACTCAAAATCCTGTCGTTTGTCAAAGTTGATTTTAAATACTTGCATTTTATCTAACCTGGGTATAAGAATAACCTCCCTTTTTTATATTAGCATTGAAATACTTACCATGAGATTCAGCATTCATTAATCCATTGTATTCAGATTCAGGCACATTGAAGTATTGGTAAATACGTCCACTTTTAAACTCAATTTCTAAAATCATCTTTCCTGGGTCATAGCCCACTGAAGCAAGATTCGATGAGGATACAGGAGTTCTATTCATTGTTTTACCTCCAAATTGTTTGAATACCGTGCCTCATAATTTATGCGTTCTCCGAAAGGTTTTTAGCTTCGTCCTCTCTAATAAATCCATGCGTTGAGCTGCGCCAAATACAGAATTAATTCTGTCGTATTGCGTCCTGCTGGTTATCTTAGCTTTCAGATATGAAGTTGTTTGTAAAATCGGTATTCGCATGCTTAAAGGTCCTTATTGAATATCGACTTAATGAAACTTAATGCTTCTATCTGGTTAGGTACCCGGATAGGGTATTGAAAATATTTTTTTTGCACATCCTTATATAATTCCATTAAATCATTTTTTGACAACAACAATAAACAGCCTCCAAAGAGCCTGATAAATCTTATGGAGCCATCTTCAATAGCTTTCCTGCAAATAGACTTGGCCTTTTCAATGTTAACCAATTTAATCAATCCCTCGTTCACAGGAGACATCGTGAGATTAAGAGTGCCAATTAATCCGAGAAGACATTCTGCATACTTCTTTTCTTTTGTGGCTTTTTCGAGTATTAGCTCTTTAATATTATTATCATCGCATATAGTCGGCTTCTTGCCCTTGGGAAGCGCCATCCAGAAATTCCAGAAAAATAAATCCATTTCAGCTATTCCGGCATCTATTATCTTGGGAATAACTGGAGAATAATCATTGTCTAATTGTTCGGCAAAAAAATGACTGCACTCAGCCCTACTTATGAAATAGAAATTAAATAGGAAATGGGATATCGCCTCCAACGTACTACTTCCAATCTTTTCAAAAAAATTTATCTTACTGAAATCAACTCCTGCCGGTATTGACCACTTAAATATCCCATCTTCGGGATTAAATTTGTTGAGAAATCTGCTGATATTGGATAAATCTGATTCACAAAACAATTTCTCGAATCTATTTACCGACACATTTTTTAATAGTGGGATTATCCTTTCTTCAAGATATTCCGGGCAGGCGGTGGATATGTTATGACTCAATATATTCCACGATTCGAGAGGTAATTGTTGTGATTTATTGACGAACTCTTTTTCAGCAAATTTAATGAAGCTGCTACAGGCATAATTGAGATAGTTTTTATAAATTGACTGCATCCCAGCCGTTTTTGGACACGGATTATTAGAGAATGAATTGAGCCATGTTTTATGGGGTCTTAAATTAAGCCCCCTTTCAATAAGTTCATTCCGTGAATTATTACATTTGTTTATCAGAAGTTTAACGACAGCAGACAGAATGTCAGGGCTGAATTGCTCATTTATCGCCTTACTCAGCGTGCTCCAGCCGACTCCCTCAATAAATAGCATCGTCATCTCTTTTGATATGAATGAATAGGTGTACACTTGATGAAACTCAAAAAAAGGATTCTTCAATTCAGTCATCTTTTTGCCCATAGATTTGCCCAATTTTTCCCAGTCTAATACCTCGCAAAAAGACTTAAGTATTTTATTGCTAACCCCCACCTGTCTTGTAAGCCTTAGAAACATCATGACAGTTGCCACTCCGATGTCTCTTGATCGCTCGCCTAAGTCCCGAAAGTCTAGCCCCTTGCAAAAGGCATTCAGACTTTCACTATCGACTCCTGCCTGCCTTGTAAGTTTAAGAAAAGACATGACAGTTGCCAACCCGATATCCCTTGATCGCTCACCCAGTGCCCAAAAGTCTAACCCCTCGCAAAAGGCATTCAGACTTTCACTATCGACTCCTGCCTGCGTTGTAAGTTGAAGAAAAGACATGACAGTTGCCAACCCGATATCCCTTGATCGCTCACCCAGTGCCCAAAAGTCTAATCCCTCACAAAAGACATTCAGTTTGTCACTATCAATTCCTGCCTGCGTTGTAAGTTGAAGAAAATTTTTTACGGTAGCCAGACCGATGTCCTTTGAACGAACACCAAGTGCCTTGAAGTCTAACCCCTCGCAAAAGGCATTCAGCTTGTCTCTATCAACTCCCGCCTGTTTAGTAAGTCTAAGAAAATTCCCTACA
>JBGOWS010000285.1:0-3039 GCA_041478735.1 Thermodesulfovibrionia bacterium
CCATATACCGCTACTGTACTTGTAAAAATGATTTTTTTAACATTATTGAGTTCTGCGGCTTTCACGATATTCTTTGCATCCTGGACATTAACATCGTAATATAGAGACGTCGGTGTCACATCATCCCGATGCTCTGCGGCAAGGTTATACACTGCATCCACCCCATTAAGCGCATTGTTGAGCGCGTCCAAGTCCCTGACATCTCCAAGGGTCACCAAGTCATTAAACGACGCGCTTGGGTTTTTGTCGAATATTTTCACATCATACCCACCCCTGTGCAATTCTTCCACAAGGCGTGTACCGATAAAGCCGCTGCCGCCGATTACCAAGATCTTCATACGCTACTCATGGGCGCCCGATCTTCCATGGAAGAATTGGGATATTTTTGCAAATGGCTTTTGTAAAACAGTGACCGGATATGGCAGACCATTTACCTTCCATGCCCGATAATTCTCGATCACTGATTTGATCGTATACATCCCCGGCCTGCTTGTGCCACCAGCCCTCATCTTCACGAGGACTTTTGGAATATATGCCGTGCTGATTTCACGTTTATACAAAAACCTCAGCATGAGCTCGTAATCCGCAGCAAGGGGAAAATCGAGATTCAGTAGGCCATATTTATCATATACAGACCTTCTTACAAAAAAAGTGGGATGCGGCGGCATCCAGCCTGCCCTGAACTTCTTCTTCTCATAAGGACCAGACTGCCAGGTTCGGACAACCTTCGAAGTATCAGCCCGGTCGACGAAAATAATGTCGGCATAGCAGGAATCAACATTCTGGTCGACAATAGCACTGACCGCACGGCTAACAGTGTTTTTATCAGCAAACACATCATCAGAATTCAGAATTCCAATGATGTCCCCTGTCGCAAGATTAATCCCCTTGTTCATAGCATCATAAATGCCTCTGTCCGGCTCACTCACCAGCTTTGCTATTTTGTCTCTATATTTTTCAATAATATTCAGAGTGCCATCTGTAGAACCACCATCTATAATGATGTGTTCTATATGAGGATAGGTTTGAAAGTGAATACTTTTCATGCAATCTTCAATGGTCTTGGAGCTATTAAATACAGCAGTAATAATTGATACTTCCATCATGCAGATTTCAGGAAAGATTATTTATCGTAAGGTTTCCAAAGGACAAGTCCATCAATCATCTGATAATGATTGATATTGCAAGTTACCAGCTTGTAATTAAAGCATAAAGCAGTTGCAGCAATTAGACTGTCTATAGGGTTAGTCGAATATTTGCGTCTTATCTCTGCAGCCTTTTCGGCTATAGAAAAAGTTACATCAACAGTTTTAAAAAGTGAAAGTAATTTCTCAATTTTAAGTCTTCGATCACTTTCAGATGCACTTTTACCCGAGAGAAGTTCTATGACTGTAATAGTAGAAATTAATCCGCTGAGGCTTTTTTCATAAAAAGGGCTTAAAAAAAATTTGGCTGGCTTAAACCCTCTGAGATGATCAATTAAGATATCAGAATCTATAACTACAGCTTCAGTTAATTCCAAGCCTTCTTATCCTTGTTTCACTTTCTGCTCTCAATTTTTCAAGATAATCTGGTTCGTCTATCCATATTCCGAATGTTTCTTCTAAAAGATTCTTTTCTTCTTTTTCTTCAACGATTAAGTAAACATCAGCATTCTCATCAAACTTAAAATCTTCGGGCAGACAAACAACACCACCAACATACTTAGCTTTAACAACCTTTTTCATTCTATTCCTCCTGTGTTCGTATTGTATCACATTTCTTATATAAATCGCATACCTATTTCAAGGAATATGTTTACTCTATTCTCCATTCCATAGAACCACCGTCAATGATAATATGCTCCATATAAGAATATGTCTGGGTGGCAACGCTTTGAATACAATCTTCAATCGTTTCAGCGCTATTATAGACGACGGTGATTATTGATACTTTCAGAATCACTCCCAAAATCTATGCAATCAGATGTTGCTCCCTGAGCCATGCAATTGTTTCATCGTCCCCCCTGCCCTCATCTTCACAAGGACTTCAGGAATGTACGCCGTGCTGATTTCTTGCTTATACAAAAACCTCAGGATGAGCTCGTAATCCGCAGCAAGAGGAAAATCTAAATTAAATAAACCATATTTTTCATAAACTTCTCTTCTTACAAAAAAAGTCGGATGTGGTGGCATCCATCCTTTTCTAAATCTCTCTTTATAAAACCCGTCTGATTTCCAGTATCTTATAATTTTTTCTGTATCATTCTTGGCGACATAGACCAAATCACCATAACAGGAATCAACATTGTTTTCAGCCATTGCCTTTACAATATGTTCAATTACAAATTCATCAGTATAAATATCATCAGAATTTAAGATCCCTATGATATTTCCCGTTGCAGCTTTAATACCTTTATTCATAGCGTCGTATAAGCCATTATCCTGCCCGCTTATCAAATACGTTTCATTGACTCATCTTTCGCTTCCTATGTCGATTCCGCCGGACAAACTCTTCATCCTCTTATCCTCCTTTATGCGTTAGATAGTCTATGGCTCTGCCAATACCGTTTGTACCGTCTATAATAGCCACTTAAATGGAGCACTATATAAATAGTGCTACCATAAAGGCATCTTCCCATTGGACAGGGTACTGGCCGGGGGCATCCGGCAGTTCAGACTGAGTCACTTTGACGGACCCCATTAGCCACAGATGCTCCCGCTGCCACTCTGTTATCTTATTACATAAAGAAGGCTACTTGTCTTATTCCCTATTCTCCTCTTTTTTCTATTATAGACCCAGAGGATTAAATTTAGTGAAACAAAACAAACCAGATAAACCAGAATAACTCAAAAGTCAAGGCCTGACACCTTTTGCCTGTTTTCCGTAACGCCTCATACTTTACGCCTTACATGTTATAATTGATCAGGAGGTGAACTGAATGCTACCAACAAGTTTAAAGGAGAAAACAGTCTCTGGTGCTGGATTAAAGGAAATAAAGAAGGCTGTAAAAAATTTACCATTAGAAAAAAAGCTTGAAGTATTAGCGATGTTGGAAGA
>JBGOWS010000243.1:0-3751 GCA_041478735.1 Thermodesulfovibrionia bacterium
ACACCGAAAGGTATGATCGAGACCCTCGATCTCAGGAGACCCATCTTTAAAAAGACAGCAGTATATGGACATTTTGGACGAAATGACCCTGATTTTACCTGGGAAAAAACAGACATGGCAGGGGCATTAAAGAAAGAGGCAAGACTATGAGGGAGACTATGGTAAATAATCATATTAAGGATATTAATTTAGCTAAGAGGGGTAAACTCCGGATAGAGTGGGCTGAACAGGAGATGCCTGTACTCAGGATTATAGCGGAACGATTTAAAAAAGAAAAACCTCTGAAAGGGTTCAGGTTGTCTGCATGCCTTCACGTTACAACAGAGACAGCTAATCTTATGGAAACCTTGAAGGCAGGGGGAGCAGAAGTCTCTCTCTGTGCTTCTAATCCCCTGAGCACACAGGATGATGTTGCTTCTTCCCTTGTCAAATTTTCTAAGATCCCGGTTTTTGCGATCAAGGGGGAAGACAATAAAACCTATTACAGACATATAAATGATGCCCTTTCATTAAAGCCTCATATTACAATGGACGATGGCGCTGATCTTGTATCAACACTTCACAAGGCAAGAAAAGACTTGATCCTAAACCTGGTAGGAGGGACTGAGGAGACTACCACAGGAGTTATCCGCCTGAGGGCGATGGCAGAAAAGAGTGTTCTTAAATATCCTATAATTGCTGTAAATGACGCCTACACAAAGTATCTATTCGATAACCGCTATGGTACCGGACAGAGCACCATTGACGGAATAATGAGGGCAACAAACAGGTTGATTGCCGGCTCTGTCTTTGTTGTCTCTGGTTATGGATGGTGCGGCAAAGGCATTGCGATGAGGGCAAAAGGTATGGGTGCAAGGGTTATCATCACAGAGATAAACCCTTTGAGGGCGCTTGAGGCAACAATGGATGGTTTTGAATTGATGCCCATCAATGAGGCAGCAAAGATAGGAGATATCTTTGTTACAGCAACCGGAGATATCGATGTAATTTCAGAAACATGTTTTACTTCGATGAAAGACGGCGCAATACTCTGTAATTCAGGCCACTTTAATGTTGAAATATCCATAGATACCCTGAGGGAAATGTCAAAGAATAGAAGAATCATAAGAGACTTTGTCGAAGAATATACCCTGAAGAATAAAAGAAGGATATATCTCCTCGGTGAAGGAAGACTTATTAACTTAGCAGCAGCAGAGGGACATCCGTCTGCAGTGATGGATATGAGTTTTGCAAACCAGGCCCTCTGTGCTGAGCATATAACAAAAAATTACAAGAAGCTCGAAAATAAAGTCTACAGTGTTCCAGAGGAGATTGACAGGAAGATTGCAACACTAAAGCTTAAGGCAATGGGGATAAATATAGATACTTTGAGCAAGGAGCAGAAAGAGTATCTGGAGAGCTGGGAAATGGGAACATAAGTGAAGGGCAAAATAGTTATCAATATCAGCGATAAGAAAAGCCTTAGGATGCCCGGGTATAAAAAGTAAACATGATTACTGTTGCTGTTTTAACTATGAGTGATAAAGGATCAAAAGGTGAACGTGAAGATTTAAGCGGTCCCCTGATTGAAGATATGATAAAAGTGATAGGTGCTGAGGTTAAATACTGTGAAATCCTGCCTGATGAAAAAGAGATCATAAAAGAAAAACTAATAGAATATAGCAAAAAAGCTGACCTGATACTAACAACAGGCGGTACAGGGCTTTCACCGAGAGATGTTACTCCTGAGGCAACCCTTGAAGTGATAGATAGACAGGTGCCGGGCATTGCAGAGGCGATGCGGTCAGCGGGGCTCAAAAAGACAAACAGGTCAATGCTTTCAAGGGCAGTGGCTGGTGTAAAAGAAAGGTCACTGATTATAAATCTTCCAGGGAGTCCTAAAGCGGTAAAAGAAAATCTATCGGTTATTTTAGATGTCATTCCCCATGCAATAGAGAAGATCAAAGGAGACCCCTCAGAATGTGCACGTTAGCCATTGTAAAATGAGGATGGTGTATTGCATACTGAACTTATTTTTAGTAATCTCCCCTCACCCCTCTTTAACAAAGAGGGGAATAAATTGTATTCCTTTTATAAATTTCTTGTCTTACATCCCCCTTTTCTAAAGGGGGATGTAGGGGGATTACCAATTTCCATTAAATGTAATTCAATATGAAGGACATATCCTTCCCATTTGCATTTCTTGCAGGCATATTATCATTCCTCTCCCCATGTGTTCTCCCGCTTTTGCCTTCTTACGTATCCTTTATAACCGGCATTTCTTTTGAAGACCTCACTGGAGGTGTAGACAGGAAAAGGATCAGATACCTCACAATAACGAACTCACTTGCGTTCATATCCGGTTTTTCCGCAGTATTCATTACACTTGGTATATCATCATCGGCAATAGGGAGATTTTTATTCGAGTACCTGGACTTAATAAGAATAATCGGCGGCATCCTTGTAATAATATTTGGTCTTTTTATAGCAGGTTTTTTAAAACTCAATTTTCTTATGAGGGACAAAAAGATACATCTTGCTGGTAAGCCTGCAGGATATATAGGGACATTTGTTATCGGGATGACATTTGCTGCAGGCTGGAGCCCGTGTATTGGCCCAATTCTCGGCACAATCCTTCTTTATGCAAGTTCAAAAGGCTCTACTGTTTATGGAATCAAACTGCTTACAGTATATTCACTCGGGCTCGCAGTGCCATTCTTTGTATCAGCACTTACTATAAATAGTTTTTTAAGTTATTCGAAAAAGTTCGTAAGATATATGCGAGTGATAATGATTACAAGTGGTATGCTGCTGGTTGTCTTTGGCATCATGCTTCTTACAGATCGGATAAGGTACCTTGCAGGATTATTCCCTGATTTCGGTATAAAGTTCTAACCTGAGCATACCATATATAATTTTACCAATCATTGTATTTTTCTAACCCGGTTTGATTCTAACCCGGCTGGAGAGACTAAATCGGAATGGGGCGGACGGGACGGGAGGTGGGGGATATAAATGAAATGTTTCTTTCCTCTATACTGATTGAGCATATTATAGAAAATAAAGATTTCTAAAGAAACATAATATGTCGCATTAGATGCAGATAGGTTGCGTACAACACATAGAAAGAGGTATTTTGAGCGGTTTTTGACATATCCCACTTTCTCACAGAAATAAACAGTATCGCGTACACCAATAATTCTGTTTGTTTCTTCCGGAAATTTACAGACCTGATAGTGATCTGACAGTAAGCGTTTAATATAAAATTTAAAACCTTATAAGATTGCCGTCCCATAAAACTTTCTGAAGCATGCATCACCAGCCCAAACTCATATAGGAACGATTTCAGCAGTTAATTGAGCCTGATCAATAGGGTATTAGTTCGCAAAATGGGAATCTGGTATACTTGTGAATCATGGGTGCTAAAAACATATATGAACGATTTGTCTGGTTTGACCATAGGGTAAAATTAAAGAAATATCCCAACGCCACTTATCTATCCGGGCAATTTGAAATATCCCTTAAGACCGCGCAGCGTGATATAGAGTTCATGAGGGATAGGCTTAACTGCCCTCTTTTCTATGATCCAAGCAGGAAGGGATATTTTTATAAAGACGATACCTTCTCCCTGCCCCTTATCTATCTTTCCTCAGAGGAACTTTCGTCACTCCTGATCGCAAGGAAATTCCTCCAGGACATAAGCGAGAGATATATTGGTGATGAGATCTCTTCTGCTATCCAGAAAATAACAGCCATCTTAAAAAAGCATATG
>JBGOWS010000098.1:0-7346 GCA_041478735.1 Thermodesulfovibrionia bacterium
ATTTGCGTGATTGCTTATAATTAAAAGGTTTTCTCATCTATGAATAGCTGTTGTTATTTATATAACTTATAGTCTTAAGAGTTGCGAAAATCGGTGTTCATGGCTCTTAGCCAATTGCATAATACCATCCATATCACATGGTTGACCAGCAAAATGGACTGGCTTGATAGCTTTTGTCTTAGATGTTATAGATTTCTCGATCGCATCTGTATCAATATTATGTGTCTCCTTATTCACATCCACTAAAATTGGCCTTGCCTTGAAATAGCATACAACCTCACCTGTAGCAGTAAATGTTGTCGTTGGAATAATAACTTCGTCATCCTTCTGTAAATTTATCGCCTTAAGCGCAAGATGTAATGCTGCCGTGCAGTAGTTTACAGCTATGCAATGTTTTGTACCGATATAGTGGCCAAACTCTTCCTCAAATCTTACAGTCTTTGGCCCCATTGTAAGCCAGCCTGACCTTATGGAATCTATAACTTCGTTTATCTCTTCATCGGTTATGTAAGGTTTATGTAAAGAGATTTCCATATGAATTATGAGCTATGAGCTATTTGTCTATGAACTATGAGCTTTCTTAAACTAACAACAATAATCAACATTCCTATAATTTCAAACAGGAGATAGTGGCCTTCTGGTAATTTATAACCGATGATTTTTGGCCAATAATCCAGAAAAGACTCTACAGGTGATGGCAGAGGATGTCCTTTATAATTTTCTGTCCAACCATAGACTGCCTATTTAGTGTCTGTCCATAAAGTCAGTATTTGTCATCCTCCGGCTTGACCGGGGGATCCAGAAGGTATTGAAAAGACTGGATTCCCGCTTTCGCGAGAATGACGACTTTTTATGGAAATGACAGTTTATGGACAGACACTAATTAGAGAACGTTACACTAGCTTGTTTATTCTTAAACAGTTGACTTACTTAAATCTTTTTTTATTTTCTCCTTAAGCGCTGCCTGTGCTGCTGCAAGTCTTGCAATAGGAACTCTGTAAGGTGAACAGCTAACATAGTCCAGGCCTATCCTATGGCAGAACTCAACAGATTTAGGATCACCCCCGTGCTCACCGCAGATTCCAATTTTCAGGTTCTTTTTTACCTTTCTGCCCTTTTCTACACCAATCTTCATAAGGAGCCCTGTGCCGCTCTGGTCAAGCGTTATGAATGGGTCGTCATCAAGTATCCCTTTTTCAATATAATATGGAAGGAATCTTCCTGCATCATCTCTTGAAAGTCCAAAGTTTGTCTGTGTGAGGTCATTTGTGCCGAAAGAAAAGAAGTCTGCCTGTGTAGCTATCTCATCTGCTGTTAATACAGCCCTTGGAAGCTCTATCATTGTTCCAACAGTGTAGTTAACCTTTGTCTTGTATTTTTTCTGAACCTCTTCCGCAACTTTTATTGTGAGTTCCCTCATCATCTTAAGCTCATTTACATGGCCAACAAGGGGTATCATTATTTCGGGTATTACCTTGATCCTCTGTTTTGATAGCTCGCACGCAGCCTCCATTATAGCCTGAACCTGCATCTCATAAATCTCAGGATATGTTATCCCAAGCCTGCATCCCCTGTGTCCGAGCATCGGATTAAATTCATGTAATACCTTATTCCTTGCCTTCAACTTCTCAAAAGGAACTTCCATTGAAGTAGCAAGGGCTCTTAATTCTTCATCTGTGTGTGGAAGGAATTCATGAAGCGGTGGGTCGAGAAGACGTATGGTAACGGGGAGACCCTTCATTGCCTTAAATATTCCTATAAAGTCGCCTTTCTGCATAGGAAGTAGTTTGGCAAGAGCCTTTTTCCTTCCCTCTGTATCATCAGCGAGTATCATCTCTCTTACAGCCCTTATCCTCTCCGGGTCAAAAAACATATGTTCGGTCCTGCACAGGCCAATCCCTTCTGCACCAAAGCTCCTTGCAACCTCTGCATCATGGGGTGTATCAGCATTCGTCCAAACGCCAATCTTTCTGAACTCATCAGCCCATTTCATAAAGGTACCGAAATCACTTGTGGGGGCTGGTTTTACAAGAGGTGCCTCTCCAAGAATGACCTCCCCTGTTGTACCGTTTAGAGTTAAATAGTCGCCCTCCTTAACAATAAGGTCATTAACTGTAAAGTATCTCTGGATCTCATTTATATTTATTGCACCGCAGCCAGCAACGCAGCATTTGCCCATTCCCCTTGCGACAACTGCTGCATGGGATGTCATACCTCCCCTTGCAGTAAGGATACCCTGTGCGGCATTCATCCCACCAATGTCCTCAGGTGAGGTCTCAGTCCTGACAAGGATAACCTTTTCATTTTTTTCGGCAGCTCTTTCTGCATCCTCTGCTGTAAATACTACTTTCCCAACCGCAGCGCCAGGCGATGCAGGAAGGCCTTTTGCAATTACCTTAACTTGAGCCTTCATGTCTATCATGGGATGAAGCAACTGGTCAAGCTGCTGAGGATCAATTCTTAATATTGCTGTCTTTTTATCTATCAATTTCTCTTTTACCATATCAATGGTTATTTTAAGGGCTGATGCTGCTGTTCTTTTCCCAACCCTTGTTTGAAGCATATATAACTTGCCTTCCTGAACAGTGAATTCTATGTCAAGCATATCCTTATAGTGTTTTTCAAGCTTCTTGTATATCCTGTCAAGATCACTATAAGCCTTTGGAAGTCGCTTCTTTAGCTCTTCTATATGAAGCGGGGTCCTGATGCCTGCAACCACATCCTCACCTTGTGCATTTATTAGACACTCTGCGAAAAACTTCTTCCGTCCCGTAGACGGATCCCTCGTAAAGCCAACTCCTGTGCCAGAATTATCACCTATATTTCCAAATACCATTGCCTGGATATTACATGCTGTGCCGAGATCATCAGGGATATCGTTCAACCTTCTGTATTTCACAGCCCTGTCTCCAAACCATGAACCGAATACTGCATTTATTGCCCTTTTAAGCTGTTCAACTGGGTCTATTGGAAAATCCTCCCCTGTGCTTCTTTTATAAATAATCTTAAATTCTTCAACAAGATCTCTGAGGTCATCAGTTGTAAGGTCTGTATCAAGAAGAACTCCTTTCTTCTCCCTCATCTCTTCAATGGCTCTTTCGAACTTCTGCCTGTCAACGCCCATGACAATATTGCTGAACATTGTAATAAGCCTTCTGTATGCATCGAATACAAAACGTTCATTTCCTGTCTTCTTAATAAGTGCATCTATAGTTGTCTCATTAAGTCCAAGATTGAGGACTGTATCCATCATCCCTGGCATGGAGAATTTTGCCCCTGAACGTACAGAAAGTAATAGTGGATTAACAGAATCACCGAATTTCATCCCCATTGCCTTTTCTACTTTTTTTAGATTATCAAACACCTGTTCCCACAATCCAGGGGGATATTTTTTCCCGGCCTTGAAATATTCGTTACAGGCTTCGGTAGTAATTGTAAAACCAGCAGGGACTGGAATTCTAAGGTTGGTCATCTCTGCAAGTCCAGCACCTTTTCCTCCGAGAAGGTCTTTCATATCTCCTTTTCCATCAGCCTTTCCGCTACCAAAAAAGTAAACGTATTTTTTGACTGCCTTCTTTGCCATTAAAATGCCTCCCGAATAACGATTTTATAATTTAATAGAATACCTCACAATAACAATAAATTCAATTCTTAACTCAATCCCAATTTTGCCGATAGGATATACAAACAATTGTCCATTCTGTCATTGCGAGCACCTGGAGGGTGCGTGGCAATCTCCCTGTAAAATTAACCTAAATGTTGCATAAAATATGATGCAGACATACTGAAAAACCTCTGCAAAGCAACGAGATTTGATTATGATACACATGATACCCCCCTCTAAGCCCCCCCTTAATAAGGGGGTATTAAAGGGGGGGGGTGCCTTTTGGATAAAGGCTGGCTGGCCAGGCTATAGGCATATAATGTGTTGCTGGCAGAGCTTTTCCAGCACATCTGCATCATAAATGCATAAACTGTTTTGCAACTGGTGGGTTAAAATAATGAAAACTTTCTATCGGCAAATTTGAGTCAATATTCGACTACACATATTATGGTTTGAAAACTCAGTAAACTCCAACCTGAACATAACTTGACAAATGGTTTTTACTATAAGAGAATATTTTTATAGTTTAGAAAAGAGGGTATAGTTAAAATTTCAGACGTGGTAATGCCCAATCAACCTAAAAAGGGAAAGATAATGAGGAAAAAGATTATATTTTTATTGGTAATGTTCGGTTGTCTATTTTTTTTTGGACAACCAATACTTGCCGCTAAATCTATAATACCATCTGAAGGAGATGTACTTCCTGAAATAACCCTTTCCGTGCCTCAAAATACAAACGAAAAGGATTATCTTGGAATTAAGGAAAAAGATGCTTTTAAAGTATCCCAAATAAAGGCCCAGGTAGTTATACTTGAGGTTTTCAGCATGTATTGCCCTTATTGTCAAAAAGAAGCTCCTGTTGTCAACAAACTATATCAGATAATAAATGAAAGACCTGCTCTCAAGGACAAGATTAAAATTATCGGGATTGGAGCTGGTAACAATTCTTTTGAGGTTGATGTCTTCAAGAACAAATATAATATTCCGTTTCCACTTTTCCCTGATGCGTCTTTTTCTATTCACAAGTCTGTTGGGGAGGTCAGGACCCCATACTTTTTCGTAATTAAAATCAATGTTGACGGGTCTCGTAAGATTCTTTATTCTAAAACCGGCAGCATCCAGGATCCCAATCAATTTCTGGATTCCATCCTTAAAACATCCGGATTAAAACAAGAGAGTTAGCCATGTTACACAAAGGCAAACTATATTTTATTATTATAATCTTAGCTTTATTTTCTTCTGTAACGATAGCTTACAGTTTATCCGAACAATTCAAAGGTAAAATTTATAATCCAGGCACACTAAAACCTATTGATAGTATTGTCAAACTTAAGGTAGGGGACCGGGCTCCTGATTTTAGCCTTCCAGCCGTTTCCTGGGAAAAGATTTCCCTAAACCAGTATCTTGGCAAAAAGAATATAGTAATTTCTTTTGTACCTGCAGCCTGGACACCCGTTTGTTCCGATCAATGGCCTGGATATAATATAATCAAAAATATTTTTGACAAAAATGATGCCATTTTGATTGGCATTACTGTAGACAACATCCCGACATTATATGCCTGGACAAACGAGATGGGGAATTTATGGTTTCCGGTACTTTCTGACTTCTGGCCTCACGGAGCAGTGGCCACAAAATATGGTGTATTACGTTCTGATGGGGTTTCTGAAAGAGCCCTGTTTGTAATAGATAAAAAAGGGATCATACGTTATATAGATGTCCATGATATAAACCAGAGACCTTACCTCGAGGTTCTTGTTAAAGAATTGGAAAAACTTGGGTAATAAAACATTCATTCATTTCCTCTTGATTGCCTGTTTATCTGTATCCTTCTTCTATAGATCTGTATGCGCAGAAACAAAGCCAATCGGTTCAGGAGCTCAATTTCCTAATTTAATTTTTAAGGATACTTTATCCAAAAAAGAACAGACATATCTTGGGATTCCGAAACAAAAGAACTTTTCTTTCAAAGATATCCCTGGGACTTTGTTTTTGATTGATGTATTCGGCGTCTACTGCATAAGTTGTCAGAAACAGGTTCCGATATTCCATCAGGTATATTCCTGGATTGAAAATGATCCCGAACTGAAAGGAAATGTGAAGATGATTGGTATTGCAGCCGGAAATAACCGAAAAGAGGTGAAAAATTTCAAAGAAAGAATATAAAGTCCCCTACCCCATATTTACCGATCCTGGTTTTGTTGCCCATAAAATGCTAGGAAATCCTCCAGCACCTTATACAATATTTGTCATGAGAGATGCCCGTGGAAAATACATCGTAGTTAGTACCCATAAAGGCAAGTTTGATTCGGTAGAGAGTATTATGAATGAGATTAGAGATTTTCTTCTGTGTGCCCCCTCAACATCCGCATGCGATTATAAGTTAAAAGGCAAATAATATAGGCTGTTCAGAATAAGCGTTCCTCATGAACTTTATCAGAAAAATCATTTGGCCGGGCGAAGCTCTTATAGAAGACATACGAGCTTCGCTGCACAAAATTAAGCTGGGACATTAAAACATAGAACCTCTCACTTTTAGATTTAGATACCACGCTTATATATTCGCCGCTAAGAAGAAAAAAAATCTTGACAAGAAATCTTTTTAGGTATACATTTTTATATAAGTAAATAAATTGTTTAAATTGTAAGACAAAGAGTATGGAAAGAGTAAAGAAGAAGGAAAAGAAGAAGAAAGAATTCAGGTTTACCACATCGTTTACGATGAGGTTTGATGCCTTTACCCTTGAGATGCTGGAAAGGATTGCCCATGACGAGGATAAAACAAGACCAGAAGTAATACGGGCTGCTACAAAGTTCCTTTTCCTGAAGAAATATGGACAGGAGGAACTGGAAAAAATAAGGGGAAAATTTCGGCCAGACATTTCAAGAGAGGAGTAACCGGTATGTACTTGACAAGTGTTTCCCTTTTTGATAAAGGAATTATAAGATTATAAATCGACTAGTTTAGTGATCATTTATATATTTTGTTTTTAATTTTATTATTAAAACTTAAAAAAGAGGGGAGAGACTTTTTCAGCATTTTATTCCAAAAATTTGGGTCTTCGCGCAGAGACTTCTTAAAGATTTCCGGAGTTGCTGCAGCCGGACTGACCCTGAGCCAGTTAGGTTTCGATCTTTTACCGGTACAGGCCTATGCCGCTGAGCTTCGTATCAAAGGGGCCAAGGAAACGCCTACAATCTGTTGCTACTGCTCAGTGGGATGCGGTATCCTGGTATCCACTGACAAAAAAGGAAAGGTTATTAACGCTGAGGGAGATCCTGATCATCCAATCAGTGAGGGGGCACTGTGTGCCAAAGGTGCTTCATCTTATCAGATTGCCGTTAATGATAACCGCCTCCAAAAAGTTAGTTATCGTGCACCTTACAGCAACAAATGGAAGGAGGTCAGCTGGGAGTGGGCACTTGATAAAATTGCTGCTAATATCAAGAAAAGCCGGGACAAGAGCTTTATAGAGAAGAATGCCGATGGAAAGGTGGTCAACAGAACCAAAGGTATTGCTTCCGTTGGCAGCGCAGCTATGGACAATGAGGAATGCTGGATTTTCCAGAAATTCCTTCGCTCCCTTGGCCTCGTCTATATTGAACATCAGGCCCGTTTATGACACAGCGCAACTGTAGCGGCTCTGGCAGAGTCGTTCGGGCGCGGTGCAATGACAAACCATTATATTGATTTTCGAAACGCTGACGTTATCCTTAACATGGGTGGTAACGTCGCTGAAAA
>JBGOWS010000002.1:0-36333 GCA_041478735.1 Thermodesulfovibrionia bacterium
CGGCAATGCAGAACTTTTTTTCTCCAATAGAGATGACAACGGCGTATTTATGCTGATAATCAGTCAGTTTGCCATTTCCAAGAATATCTGATAAGTCAAAAATTGGGAGGACTTTCCCCTTGATGACCAGAACCTTCTGGCTTGCCACATCAGTAATGTCTTTTTTCGAGACTTTAAGCGTCTCCTCAACAGATGTAAGGGGTATCGCATAATGAGAACTGCCTGCACGCACCATGAGGGCCTGGATTATAGCCAGAGTTAGAGGGACGCTTATCCTGAATGTGGTTCCAAAATCTTTTTTGGTTGTTACCTCGACATAACCGTTGAGTTTTGATATATTCGTTTTTACGACGTCCATTCCAACTCCACGGCCGCTAAGTTCGGTAGCGACCTCAGCAGTGGAAAATCCTGGTAAAAATATGAGATTTATTGCCGCTTCATCAGCCATCCTCATGGCTTCGTCTTCTGTTATTAATGCTCTTTCCAAAGCCTTTCTTTTAACCTGCTCTATATCTATTCCTCTGCCATCATCGGATACCTCAATTACAATCTGGTTACCTTTCTGATAGGCGCTTATTGCAATAATGCCTTTTTCGGGCTTTCCTTTTAAATGCCTCTCTTTTAACGGCTCGAGGGCATGATCAACGGCATTCCTTATGATGTGCACAAGAGGATCTCCTATATGTTCGATCACGGACTTATCAACTTCTGTATTTTCACCCGATATCCTGAGGTCCAAATCCTTTCCTAAGTTGTTGGATATATCTCTTACGAGGCGGGGAAACTTGCTGAAGACCTTCCTGAGGGGCTGCATCCGCATCCTCATAACCGCAAGCTGCATATCAGAGGTAACGAGGTCGAGAAAAGAGACAGTTTCAAAGAGGCTTTCAATGTAAGGGTCATCTGAAAATCTCATTTCTATATAATTCACGATATTTAAAAGTCTGTTTCTTACCAAGACGACTTCACCTGTCAGGTCCATAACCTTATCAATTCTGTTTATGTCAACCCTGAGGGTCTGACTTGGTGACGAGTGACGAGTAACGAGTGACGAGTCTTTTTCACTTCTAACTTCTGATTCTTTTCTGCCTTCTGGTTCCTGACTTCTGTCCTCTGTCCTCTGTCCTCTGACTTCTGACTCCTGTTTTCTGTCTTCTGTCCTAGGTGATTGAGCATTTTTAAGTGCCTCATCAAGTTCTTTTAAAAGAGGAGATGTATCCTCTTCTTTTCCATCCCTTAGATTAATATGCTGAAGTAAAAGCCTTAGCATATCAACACTCTTTAAAATCACATCCATCAATTGCCTTGTGACTGATATTTCGCCTTCTCTAAGCTTCTTCAGAATATTCTCTGCGCCATGCGCAACATCAACTATGGATTGGAACCCAAGGAAACCAGCAGCCCCCTTAATGGTATGCATACTTCTGAATATCTCATTTAAAATATCCTTATCATAACCCTTTGCCTCGATCTCAACAAAAAGGGGGTCTAGCTTATCCAGAGACTCCTCTGCCTCTATGATAAATTCTGATATTATCTCATCCATCTCGTCGGCCATAATTTCCCCTTTTTAATAAAACCACTGATGATCGCTGATTGATAGCAGATGATCACAGATGTATCTGCGGTCATCTGTGCCTTTTTTGTCTGTGTTCATCTGTGTCATTTTCCTAGTTTCTCGAATATCTTATCCATCTTTTCCTTTAAAATCTCTGCTGTGAAGGGTTTCACGACATAATTACTGACGCCAGCCTTTATAGCTGTAATGACCTTATCTTTCTCTGCCTCAGCTGTAACCATAAGGAATGGCATATTCTTTAATTCAGGGTCACTTCGAACTTTCTTTAGAAATTCAAAGCCGTCCATATTCGGCATATTCCAGTCAGATACAACAAACCCGAACCCTCCGGTTTTTAATTTTGCATATGCCTGAGCACCATCTTCTGCCTCTTCAAAGTTTTCAAAGCCCAGTTGTTTGAATATATTTCTTACAATCCTTCTCATTGTTGGAAAATCATCAACAATGAGGATCTACATTTTGTAGTCAGGCATCATGACCTCCCTTCAAAAGGTTTCTTATTTTTTCTATAAGCATATCAGCGGTTACTGGTTTCACTAGGTAGTCGTTGGCTCCAGCCTTGAATGCCCTCTCCCTCTCCTCAAAATCCGCTTCCGTTGAGACCATAAGGACAGGTATATGAAACAAGAGAGGATCAGACCTGAGAGTCTTTATGAACTCGATACCGTCCATGTGAGGCATGTTGAGGGCCGACAGAATCAGATTGATATCGTCAGTTGCGAGCTTTTCTATGGCATCAAGCCCGTTTTCAGCAAATACGATATTGAACCCCTTTGCTTTCAAGTAAAGTCCCAGAAGTTTTCTTGTTGTCTGGCAATCATCAACTACCATAATCTTCATGGCATCTCCTCAAAATACCAGAATCTAAACCTGTTTCTTTTCATCACACCTTCTGGTAAACTACTCCTTTGTTAATAAGGACAGGCCTGAAGGCCCGTGTTACGTTATGAAGGCTCTCGGTTAAGCCTATAAATAAAAATCCCTTAGGTCTCAAGCTGTCATATAAAAGGGATACCACCTTCTGTTTGGACCTGTCGTCGAAATAAATGAGAACATTTCGGCAAAATATAACATCAATATCCCTCATAGACCTCATCTTTTTTTCATCTGTAAGATTTATATTCATGAATCTGACAGAATTCTTTACAGAGTGGTCAAGCTCATATGCCTGTCCGTTTACCTTAAAATATTTTTTGAGGTAAGGTTCTGGCACATTCCTCACAGAGTATGAGCTATAAACAGCATTCGTTGCTGATGTTAATACCTCAACACTTATATCTGATGCAAATATATCCATGCGAATAGGAGGTTTTTTTTCCATTAACATCATCGCGATGGTATATGGTTCTTCTCCTGTAGAGCTGGCAGCGGACCATACTCTCATGTTATTTATCCCTTTACACCTGATAACTTCCGGGACTACGAAATCAAAAAATATATCAAACTGCCGGGGCTCCCTGAAAAAAAATGTCTCATTTGTTGTTATAGCATCGAAGAGCCTCGAGAGTTCATTTCCATTGGCATTATACTTTATGAAATACAAATAATCCTCAAAACTATCGAGATTCATCTCTTGCAATGTCTTTATAAGTCTATTTTCAAGAAAATACTTCTTTGTATCAGATATAAAGATGCCGCTTTTTTCATATATAAAATCTCTCAATTGTTTGAAAGTTGAATCCTGAAGCGCAATGTTCATCGTTATTTTGCCCTGCTATATTTCATTCGACATTTTCAGGACACCGTATGCTGTTGATTACCTGATGAACCCTTTCCCTTATGCTACTGTCACTATGGTTAAGTAATGGGTTCAGGATATTAAATGCCTCCTTGTCGCCAAGTTTGGCTATGGCATCAATAGTGGAGAGGACAACAGGGACTTCTTTATCATAAAGCAAGGGTATAAGGGGCTTAATCATATCCTGTCTCAATGAATTTCCTAAGGCCTTGACAGCATAGAACCTGACCCACATATCTTTGTCATTAAGGGTTGATTTGATCTCGTTGTGGCAGCAATGTAATTCACCCATTGCCTTCACAGAGGCCTTTCTTACTTCAGGCTCATCGTCATGTATAGCTTTAGCAAGCCTTTTATAGACTCTCTCATCCTGTATTTTTCCAAGTCCTACTATTGCAGCTAGTTTAATCTTAAGGACTTTATCTTCTGAAAGGGAAAGGAGAATATTGATATCCTTTGCGTATTTCCCGGTGGCCTCTTTCACATAACCACAAAATTCATCGAGGTGTGAAAATAAGGCTGCCGGATCAATATTAAGAAGCGCCATAACGGCTTCTTCTATAACATCCTGGTATCTCTCCGTGTAAAGAAGTTTCAGGATGGGCTGAATAGATGTCTTATCGCCTACCTTTCCTAATGTAGAGACAGTTGCCTTCCTTACATGTCCATCGTAATCATAAATGGAGTCTATAAGCGCCTGCTTTGCGTCTTCATCGTTTATTTTATCGAGGGCCATTACGGCTGCCCTCCTAACATCCCTGAATTTACTTTTAAGTAGTCTTATAAGGTGTGGAACAGCCTTCTCACACCCTAAATCTCCAAGCGACTCAATAGCTATCTGCTTTCCCCTGTACTTGATGCCGGTGTCATTCAGCATATCAATGAGGGCGTTGCTGCATCCGAAGTTCCTTAGCGCATCTTTGATGATGAGTAGCTTCTCCTCAGCATCTGGTTCAGATGGATCAAGAGAACCGGCAATATCAATGATTGTATAAATTGCCTTCGCATCCTGTAAGCCAACAAGACCTTTAAGTATAATAAGCCTCTCGTCCCAGTCGCCATTTCGAAACATATCTATGAGCACATCAGAGATCTCCGACATTGCCGGAGTAATACCGATCAGGACAAGACTCTTTATGGTTGCTGTTTTTTCAAAACCTACTGCTTTTTGCAGGTGACTGAGGAGGTCCTTACTTGATCGCGGCGAAGCTATCCTTCCAAGTGTATCTATGGCTGCATATCTGATGACATCGTGCGGGCTGTTGAGAAGTGATGCTATAGGCTCTATAGAAGATTCATCCTTTAGCATTGCAAGAGATTCGAGCGCTGAGAAGCAGACCCATTCTTCGTCTCTTAAGGCCTCTAGCAACTGGGGCAACGCATCTTTATAATGGAGGATGCCAATTGCCTTTGCAGCAGATGCCCTCACATTTGGATTAGGGTCACTTGCAAGAATTCGAGCCATCTCTTGCGGGTAATTGCACTGTTTAATTTTACAGATAAGGTCAATGGCGAATTTGCGGACATTATCATCTTTATTCTTCAAAAGCGAATAAAGTAAAGGAATTGTAACTGACCCTATTTCTTTCAATATTATCATTGCGGTATTCCTGAGATAAGGCTCATCCCTGAGAAGAGGTATAACCATGTAGGCAGTGACCTCACCCCCTATGGAGATGAGAGAACGCATTGCGGCATCCTGGACTCCTGGATTGTCATCCTTCAATGCCTTAATCAAGGGATATATGGCCCTTTCATCACTGTAGGATAAAGCCTCTGCTGCGGAACGCCTATGTGTTGAATCGGGATGTGCTAGACCCTTTATCAGCTTTGCTAGTCTTTCTGTTCCTATAATCATACTAATCCTTTCTTTCTTATCGGAACTTTAGGAAAATTCTTTAACAACCAGAGCCTCTTGCAACAATTCAGGTTAGAGAGGGAACAGAATTCAGCCTTGCTTTGAGCCTTATGAGCGCCTGGCTATGAAGCTGACATACTCTCCCCTCTGTAAGTTTTAGCGCCTTTGCTATCTCCTTCATCGTCATTTCATCCCAATAGTAGAGGGATAGAATGAGTTTTTCCTTTTCCGGAAGTTCATTAATAAGACCTGCAAGCACCTCCTTTTTCCCATTATCTTCGAGTATCTCAAGAGGGCTTTTTGCATTATGGTCGGGTATACATTCCATTACATCCAGACCATTTTCCTCATGCTTTTCACTGAAATCCTCGAATCTTAAGGCAACCTGGGCGTTTGCAATCTGGAGTATCCTGTAATACTCATCCGGTGTCATCCCGAGAGATCTTGTAACCTCTTCGTCTTCTGGCAATCGGCCAAGCTCTTTTTCGAGTTTAAGATGCGCATTTTTAATAGAGTCAATCTTCTTCTTCATTGATTTAGGTATCCAATTGTGTGCCCTCAGCTCATCAAGCATTGCGCCCTTTATCCTGAACTGCACGAATGTATTAAGCTTTACCCTTCCTTTGTTGTATCTTTGAAGGGCATCTAATAGACCAATTATTCCAACACTGATAAGGTCGTCGACAGTTAGCTGTGGAGGTAATCTCCATGCTAACCTATAGGCAGTATATTTTATGAAGGGCAGTAAGTCTTTGATAATCTTTTCTTTCTCTTCCTCGTTTAACTCCGTCGCATAGCCCAACATTTTCATACTTGTTGCCTCAGTGAATTGGTCGATAATAGATTTCCGATAAAAAACTGCAGTGTGCCTTTGACCTTGCTTTTTGAGTCAGAGAATTTCAATCCGATCTCAGCAAACTGTCTCGATGCAATGCTATTCGGGTATATCTCAAGAAGCGCCCTCTGGGATCTCACCGCCTTCTGCATGCATTCGTCAAGAGGAATGTGTCCGAGATAATCGAGGGATATGTTCAGGAACTTCTCCGCAGCTATAGAGAGTCTCCTGAAGACTTCGAACCCCTCTTCAGAACTTCTGGTCAGATTGACAAGGATGCGGAATTCCTTTTCCTGATAGCGGGTGAAAAGGACTTTTATAAGTGCATAGGCATCGGTAATTGCTGTGGGCTCTGGTGTTGTTATTACTACTATATCCTGTGCCGCGATACAGAAGAAGGCTACATTTTCAGATATGCCGGCAGCGGTATCTATGAGGAGGAAATCAAGGGCACCGTCATAAGCATCAAATTCCTCAAGTAACTTCAGCCTCTGAAACTCATCAAGGGAGGTCAGTTCCTGTATTCCTGAACCGGCCGGGAGTATCTTTATTCCAAGTGGACCTTCGACAACGATATCCTTTAATGTCATCTCACCACTTAAAACATGCTGTATGTTATACTTCGGCGCCAGTTGAAGGAGGACGTCTATATTGCTGAGTCCAAGGTCGGCATCTAAAACCATCACATTCTTGCCGAGCCTCCTCAGGGCTATCGCTAGATTCGCTACCACATTTGTCTTACCGACCCCTCCCTTTCCGCTTGCAATGGCTATTGTTCTGACATTCTTCCTCTTTTTCTGTCCTTCGCTCAGCATTTATAACTCTCCTTTTTTATTATGAGATTTGCGAGTTTATCTGCCGTTACAAATTCGATGTCTCCTGGCACTTTCTGACCTGTTGTTATATACGCAACGGGCTTTTGATATGTGAGAAGAAGATTATATAGAGAGCCGAATCTCACAGCCTCATCCACCTTTGTAAAGGCTATATAATCAACGGGCAGTCTTTTATAAAATCTGTAAGCCTCTAGCATAAATTCATCATCACAATTTGCGCTCATGAGGAGATGAAGCTCCAGGTTAACTTTTGTTTGACATATTTCCGCTATCTCATTTATATAAGACTCATCCCTCGGATTTCTTCCTGTTGTATCTATAAAAATAATATCCCTGCTCTCAGCAAACTTTAAGATGCTATTCCCCAGTTCTCTAATATTCGAGACAATTGACAGTGGTATACCCATAATCCTTGAATATATCCTCACCTGTTCAACCGCTCCTATTCTGTAAGTGTCGAGGTTGACAATGGCGGCTTTCTTGCCTTCTTTTATTGCAAGGGAAGAGAGTTTAGCTATGGTTGTGGTCTTTCCCACACCAGTTGGACCAATGAGCATAACAGCCTTTCTGTTGGTATCCCTTTCCCTTATCTTTATATCTCTTGATATTAATAAAGGGATCTCGCCCAAATCCTTAGCTTCTTCACAGAGGCGAATGGCAAACTCTTCCCGTATCGATCTTTCCACCAGATAATGCAGTATCCTCCTTTTTCCCGCGGGTAATGATATTTTATACCCATGATTCTTCATGTTTTCGATAATCGCTTTGAGGTTTCCAATCTCATTTCTAATGTCAGCTAACATGTCGTCCTGACAGAAAAGAGGAGTTTCGCCTTTAAAAATCTCGGGGCCTGGTCTGAGCCCGTGGGATTGACCTGGAAGATTTCCGCCAGATTCTGAATGGCAGGGGGTAATTTCATAATCTACCGCGGCTGTGACCTCAACAAACGGTCTAATACCCTTCCTTTCCTCAGTAGATAATATGATTGCATCTTCGCTGAGTTCCTTTTTGACCAATTCAAGGGCCTCTGAAAAGTTTCTTGCCTTAAATTTCTTAATCTTCATATCTCAAAACCCCCGTTGTATATAGTTTTATAGATGGAGATATTTCAGCATTGGAAAGGATGACCATGGATGGAAGAAATCTCTCTGTTATCTTTCTGAGGAATCTCCTTACCTGTGAGGAGCAAAGGATAATTGGCTGTGTGCCTTTAAACCTGTCTTCCTTGATGGCAGCCTCTATTGCCCTGATTAACTTATTTATAACCTCAGGACTTATTGCACCAGTTGTCTCCATTGCTTGAGAAAGTTCTCTTTCGAATATCGGATCCAGAGTCATAACATGTATGCTTCCATCGGCATTCATGCACTGTTTGGTTATATACCTCGCTAGCGCCTGTCTCACGTATTCGGTGAGCATTTCCAGGTCCTTCGTGGAAGGTGAATAATCGAGGAGCGTTTCAAGTATGGTAATAAGATCATTTATCGGCACCCTTTCCCTTAAAAGTCCCTGAAGCACCCTTTGAACGCCTCCCAGTGTCATCTGAGATGGGATAAGCTCATCAACAATTTTCGGATAATTCCTTGTGACATTATCCAGCAGGCTCTGGACTTCAGTCCTGGTGAGGAGTTCCGAGGCATGGGCCTTTATGAGCTCTGTGAGGTGTGTGGCTATTACTGTTGCAGGGTCAACTACCATGTAACCACTTGTTTGAGCCCTTTCTATGTCCCTCTCACTGATCCATAAGGCCGGAAGTCCGAATGCTGGCTCCTTTGTGGGTATCCCTTCTATCTTTTCTGCTTCGACTGAGGAGACGGCGAGATAGTAACCCATCATAACCTCACCCCTTGAAATCTCAATGCCCCTTATAAGAAAGCTATATTCGTGAGGCCTGAGCTGAAGGTTGTCCTTTACATGTATTGAAGGCACAACAAAACCAAGTTCTGAGGCAAGTTGTTTCCTCATGGCCTTTATCTTACTAAGGAGGTCTACCTTCCCGCCTTCCACAAGCGGTATCAGGCCATATCCTATCTCGAATGTGAGGGGTTCTATCTCTATAAATGTCTCTATAGCAGGTTCCTGAGTTGCTTGCTCGCTTTTCTGCTCTTTTCCCTCTGTAACTGCTGGTCTCGAAAATATATATGACAGGGCGCCTGATGCGGCGGAAAGGAGAAAGAAGGGGACGTGAGGAAGTCCGGGCACGAGGCCGAGGACAACCATTACACCTGAAGCGGTGCCCAGGGCTTTTGGATTCATCAATACCTGTCTGGTTATATCTTTTCCGAGATCTGTCTCAGTCCCGGCACGGCTCACAACAATACCTGCGGCAGTAGATATGAGAAGCGCCGGAATCTGCGCAACAAGGCCATCGCCAATGGTCAGTATGGTATAAGTTTTGACTGCATCTCCGATAGGCATGCCTTTTTGAATGGTCCCTATAATTAAACCGCCAATAATATTGATGCCTGTTATTATCAATCCGGCAATGGCATCGCCCCTTACAAATTTACTGGCGCCATCCATAGCCCCATAGAAATCAGCCTCCTGGGAAATAAAGGATCTCCTCCTCCTTGCCTCTACTTCATCGATAAGTCCCGCATTAAGGTCTGCATCTATAGCCATCTGCTTACCGGGCATGGAATCAAGTGTAAACCTTGCAGCAACCTCTGCTATCCTTCCGGAGCCCTTTGTGATAACGACAAAGTTGACAACCACAAGTATCAGAAAGATGATAAAACCTACAGCATAGTTCCCACCCACGACGAAATTACCAAAAGATTTTATCACCTGTCCGGCAGCATCTATCCCTTCATTGCCCCTTAGTAGCACCAGCCTGGTGGATGCGATATTCAATGAGAGCCTGTAAAGTGTTGTTATAAGAAGCATGGAGGGAAATACAGAAAAGTCCAGGGGTTTTTTGATGTATATGCTTGTTATGAGTATGACTAAAGCGAGTGATATTGAGAAAGACAAGAGGATGTCCAGTATAAAAGGAGGGAGCGGCAGGATCATCACCCCCAGAATAGCCACCACACTTACTGCGATAAAAACTTCTTGTTTTTGTTGAAATAGGGCAAGGAATTTCATGCCACTCCCCTCAGCTTATAAATGTATGCGAGTATCTTTGCCACAGCCCTGTAAAGTTCCTCAGGAATGAATGAGCCAATCTTAACCTTAAAGAGGGCCCTTGCAAGAGGTCTGTCTTCTACAACAGGGATTCCATGTTTCTTTGCTATCTCCTTAATCTTCTCAGCAATGAAGCCTGCGCCTTTTGCAAGGACCATAGGGGCTGTCAACTCCTCTTTTTTATATTTGAGGGCAACCGCGATATGAGTTGGGTTTGTTATGACAACTGTTGCCTTCGGGACCTCCTGCATCATGCGTCTTCTTGCCATCTCCTTCTGGAGGCTCTTTATTCTCGACTTGATTAACGGATCACCTTCTGTCTCTTTATATTCTTCCTTAATCTCTTCCCTGGTCATTCTCAGGGACCGGTTGAACCTCCACCTCTCATAGAGATAGTCAATAACAGCGAGGGTTAAAAAAGCCAGGAATACTGTTATCACAGCCTTATATAAAAGCCTGATTGAGACGCCCAGTATTTCTCTGATATCCATAAGTGATGTAAGGGGAAAGATAGGTATAAAACTCTTAATAATGTAATAGAATATGAATCCCCCTATTACAAACTTTAAGAGGCTTTTTGGAAAATCCGCAAGACCCTCTAGGGAAAATAACCTCTTAAATCCAGTTATGGGATTGAGCTTTTCGATATTAAAACTCAAGGGTTTAAGAAGGAACCCACCTTGCAATACACCTGCCAGCAAAGCAAATGTGAACGCAATCCCCAGAAAGGGCATTAATATCCAGAACATCTCTGCTGCTGCGAATCTCATAGCAACAACAGGATTTCTGCCGTATTGTAATTCAAGAAGTTTCCTTGTCAGCTCCGAGATATTCTTAATGAAAGAGTTTCCTGAAAAATAAAACATGAGAATTATTCCACCTGTGGCAGCCATTGATGTAAGTTCACGACTTCTCGCAACCTGACCTTTTTCCCTCGCCTTCTGACGCCTTCGCGGCGTTGCCTGTTCAGTCCTCTCTTCGTGCTCAGCCACGCTTAACCTCTTGTTATGGCAATAACCTTTGCCATCTCATCTTTTATGGTGCTGAAGTATCCCCCTGTCACATGCACGAAAACAGGGATGCTGATTAGCATTACAAGGAATCCCACAAATATGTAGATCGGATACGCTACAAAAAAGATGTTAATCTGAGGGGCCGCCTTATATATAAAGCCAAGGAGGATATGCGAAATGAGCATGGTTATAACGACAGGCGCGCTCATTTTCAAGGCTATAATAAATGTCATGCTGCCGAAATAGACGACAGCAGGAAAGAGGTTGCTTATCTCCATTTCCCCGGCTGGAAGCCATTCATAGCTTTTAACAAAGCTATATATGAGGTCGTGGTGAGCATCTGTAGCAAGAAGGATAAGCATTGCAATAAGCCCGTATAGCTGTGCTACTTCTGTAGACTGGCCGAGTTCAGGGTCAAAGAGATGCGCTATACTCAGCCCTATGGAATTGCTCATCACCTGGCCTGCCATATCAATCGCAAAAAAAACAAACCTTGCTGCAAGGGCCAGGACAATGCCGAATATAACTTCACGGAGAACGCAAATGGGGAGGTTTGTTTTAGGGACTCCGAATTCCACAACTGGTGTGAGGACAAGGGCTAGGGCAACAATAAAACCTATCTTGAACTTAGCTGGGAAATTCCTGCTGCCGAAGAATGGAAGCAGGCTGAACACTATTCCTGCCCTGAGAAGGATGAATAAAAAATTTGGAATATATTTTGCGAAAATGTCTGTATTCATCTTAAAATACCCCTCACCCTAACCCTCTCCCACAAGGGGAGAGGGAATTTGAGAGAGACCTCTCCCACCTTGATGGGAATCTCTATTCTACTTCCCCTCCCTTGCCCGCCCCGCTTCGCGGAGCGAGGCCGGGGACGGGAGGGGTTTGGGGAGGGTGACAAATTTTTGTATTCCTTTGTAAGCCGAAGATTCACAACGGCCTGTTCAGTATTTGGAAATTCGAATTTAAGATTTTCCTTCATTTTATATACACCGGTATCTTTTCTATGAGGTCTATTGTAAAGGAAATCAAGAGCTTTGAGATCCAGGGAAAAAATATGAACAGACACACAAATACTGCGATTATCTTCGGCACGAATGTCAGGGTAAACTCCTGGATTTGTGTTACGGCCTGGAAAAGGCTCACGATGAGACCAACCAGAAGACTCACCAGAAGCGGAGGTCCTGAGGCGAGAAGAATTGTTTTGAATACCTCTCCTGAAAGCTCTTTGACCATATCTACAGTCATTGGAAACTCCTTACAATAGAACCAACGACGAGGTTCCATCCGTCAACAAGCACAAAGAGCAGCAGTTTGAAAGGAAGAGATATCAATACAGGAGGGAGCATCATCATGCCCATGGAGAGGAGTACGCTGGAGACAACCATATCTATTATCAGGAACGGCAGAAATATGAGAACGCCTATCTCAAAGGCCGTCTTAAGTTCGCTTATGGCAAAGGCAGGCACAACAACCCTCAATGGAAGTTTCTCCGGAACTGAAGGCGCCTTTTCCTTTGCAATATTCAAAAATAAAGCGATGTCTTTTTCCCTTGTCTGTTTCAACATAAAGCTCTTGACAGGCGGCTCAGATCTTTTAAGGGCCTCCTGAAGCGTTATTTGTTTATCCAGGTACGGATTTATTGCATCCTTTGTGATTACATCAATCGTTGGAGACATAATGAAAAATGTTAAGAACAATGCAAGCCCGATTATTACAGGATTTGGGGGTATCTGCTGTCCACCGATGGCCTGGCGCAAAAAGGAAAGTACAACCACTACCCTTGTGAATGATGTGAACATTATGAGTATTGCCGGCAAAAGGGATAAGAAACTTATTAACAGGAAGACCTGTATTATAGGGTCACTTATTGTCATTCAAACGCTCCTTTATACCCCTCAGCATCTTTATTTTTTTGTTCATGTCTGCAAGCGTTTCCGCCTCGAATTCATTCTCACTAAATGTCTTGAGCAACTTGATGTCTGCTGAGGTAATGCCGAGCAGGAGTATTTCTTTTCCTATCTTCAGGGCTGCAATCCCTTTTCTCGGGCCAAAGGATTGATAGGCAAGGACATTCATCATGCCCGCCTTACTCTGTCTCTTTTTAAGAAAGAGGCCCATCAGTAAGATCATTCCAACTACTGCGGCAAGGGCTAATGACATCTGGAGGTATGTTTCTATCATTTGAGTTGCTTTATCCTTTCTGTCGGGCTGATAATATCCGTTAGCCTCACACCAAATTTTTCATGAACCACCACGACCTCGCCCCTCGCCACAAGCCTATTATTAACGAGTATCTCCATAGGTTCACCGGCAAGCTTATCCAGTTCAACGACAGAGCCCTGGCCGAGCTGTAAAAGTTCCTTTATAAGCATCTTTGTGCGGCCCAATACAACTCTGATCTCAAGCGGTATGTCGAGGAGGAAATCTATATCCTTTGTACCCGCTGGTTCCTTCTTTTCAGCCTTTAATTCTTCGAAGTTTGCTTCCTCAGCATCCTGATTGGCCTTCTGTTTCATTACAATCTCCTTTCTAACACATGTGTTATTTTCAGGGCCTGGTTACCCCTGCAGTACCCGGGCGCTCCGATGAATTTGGGCAATCCTTCTACCCTGACGACGAGTCCGTCAGATACCGGCTTGCCGAGACTAATCACACTGCCGACGTCAAGGTTTATCAGTTCCTCAAATGTGAGTTCCACCTTTCCGATCTCTGCTACAAGTTCGACATAGGAGTCCATGAGTGTCTCTTTCAAACTGGCAACCCAGCGGTGATCAACCTCAAATTTTTCGGGCTGAATGCCGGAATATAATTTCTCCTTGACAGACTCTATCATTGAGTAGGGGATGCAGAAGAAAGACTTTCCGGTAAAATTCTCCACCTCTATATGAATTTCAATTTTTATTAATATTTCACTTGGGGTAACAATGGTCACGAATTGCGGGCTCATCTCAGAGCGAACATGTTCTGGCTGTATAAGTGCGATACCACTCCATGCATTTGACATATCATCCAATGCCATTGTCACTACCTTCTTGATAATCCTCTGTTCTATGGATGTGAAGGCCCTTCCTTCAGATTTGACATGTTTTGCGCTGGAGCTGCCAAAAAAGAATTCCACAAGAGCAAAAACAAGGGGGGCCTCGATAACAAAGAGTGAATAGCCTTTGAGGGGTTCCATCTTGAATATATTAATGCTGGATGGAAGGGGAATAGTCTTCATGAAGTCTCCGAATTTTACAATCTCCACGCTGTGAATTCTGACATCTACAAAAAATTTCATAATGAGATTTGAAATTGAATTCCTGAAAAACCTTGCAAACTTTTCGTTGGCTATTTCAAGTCCGGGCATTCTGCCGCGAATTATTCGTTCCTTGCTGGTAAAGTCATAATGCCTGATATCCGAGGGAATCTTATCCCTCGCAGTTTCTGTATCTACCTCTCCAGACTGCACTACCTTAAGGAGCGCATCCACCTCTTCCTGTGATAGTATGTCGCTCATTGCATCACAAACTCTGTGAAGTAAAGATTTTTAAAAGCATCCTTCCCTACGGCCTGATTTGCCCTCAGGATGAGTTCATCCTTTAACTGGAATTTCCCTTCGGGGCTTGATACCGATTCACTGGACTTGCTGCTTATGAGAATGATAATCGCATCTCTCAGTTGAGGAATTTTATCTGCGACTAGCGGTTGATAAGACGCATCGGAAAACTCAAACTGCATACTTACTTTCAAATACTTTCCCTGTTCCGTCAGATTCAGTACAAAGGGTTCAAGGGAAAGGAGAGCAGCTTTTTCTGAGTCTTTCTTATAACCTTCACCTGCCTTCCCCTTTCCGTCAATGAGCATTATATAGGCAAGAAAACTACTTGCAGACAGAACTAAAGTTACGATAGCGATGATTATTATCAGTTTATTTTTCCCTTTCTTAGGTATTTCTTGCTGAGGCTCTTGAGGCTCAGCAGATTTATTATCAGGCTTTTCCTCTGCCATATATATTCCTCCCACTTTTTGATTTATCTCTTTATAATACAAGGATCGTGCCTGATTAGAACCTATTGAAAAATAAGGATTTTTTGTGATGTGAATTGTATGAAGGGTTTAAAGCGTCAAAGAAATGACTTAGTGAAGGATTTCTAACTAAATAAAATATCCCCTCCCTTGCCGGGAGGGGATTCACCCTGTTAGATGGAGAATCTTATCTAACAGGGTAAAAGGGGAGGGTGGAAAATTTATCTCTTCAGATTCACAAGTTCCTGCATCAGCTCATCCGTTGTTGTTATTATCCTTGAATTTGCCTGAAATCCCCTCTGTGCAGAAATCATCTTGACGAACTCTTCTGCGAGGTCGACATTGCTGAGTTCCAGCATATTTGAGAGGACTCTGCCCAAACCTGAGGTGCCTGCCATACCAACAAGGGGCTGGCCTGAATCAGAGGATGCTGCATAGAGATTTCTTCCGAGCTTTTTAAGGCCCGTAGGCGCGACAAACCTTGCAAGCGCAACCTGTCCAAGCGCCCTCGTCTGACCATTGGTGAAAACGCCTGTAAGGGCGCCATTTTCAATTGTCAAATTCTTCAAAGATCCTGCTGAATAGCCGTCCTGACTCAAATTCATAACAGCGAAATCTGATGAAACCTGAGTGGCTCCGTCAAAACCGGTGCCAGGAGTTGCCTCTCCTGTCCCCGTTCCATAATTAAACGTTATCGATTGTGGAGTGGTTACGGAAGCACCAAAATCGAAGTCTATTGCTTTTCCACTCTTGTCATCGGTAAGAGAACCATCGGTTCCGAATGTGAGGTCCTGGCTGCCTGCCTCAACAAGCAGATTCGGATCAGCGGGGTCCTTATGGACATAATGAACAGTCCATGCGTTGTCGGCAGTCTTCTCAAAATAGAGTGCCACTTCATGGTCTCCTCCCTGAGAGTCATAGACGGTAATAGTCGTGGAGAAATTAAAATTAGCAGGATCATCTGAAGTGCCATCTCCGTTTCCATCAAGGGTAAAGGGATTTACAGTGACCCCTGTCCTTGCGTCTAAATTTACCGCTGTCTCTACATTAGATGTTAAATTAGGCGGACTCTGGGATGTCGCTACATTCAAATTACCAATTTCACCGGTGATATTCCCTGCTGCATCAGCAAGGTAACCTTGTAAGATGAGCCCATCAGGGTTGACAATATTACCATCTTTGTCAAGGTTAAATTGACCTGCCCTGGAGTAGTATCTTGCATCGCCTTCGCCCACAACGAAGAACCCATCCCCATCGATAGTAAGGTCAAGAGCATTCGCGGTGCTCTCGAATGAACCCTGAGTGAACAGTGGCGATACACTGCTTACGAGTACGCCGCGTCCCACCTGTAATGAACTATCAACACCTGCTAAAACATCCCCAAAGGTCACCTTGCTTGCCTTAAAACCCCCGGTGTTCAGGTTTGCAATGTTATCCCCGATCACAGAAAGGGATGTCCCATTTGCATTTAACCCACTTACTGCGGCATAAAGTGATGTCAACATTATTAATCGCCTCCTTTAATTATTTTTATCATCCCATGCTGCATTTGTACTGTCGTCATCTCAGCTTATCTCCTTTACGTCACTTAATTGAATTTTCGTTGTTCCGTCAATGATAAAGTAAGTTATGTTGTTTTCGAATGTGACTCCTGTTACTGTTCCCCATACCGCAGTTGTTGCCTCAACAGGATTACCATCGGCGTCATAGGCGCCTGCCGTAATGCTGTAGCTCCCCTCTGGAAGTGTTACACCATGAGAATCCTTTCCATCCCAGACATAGGTCTTATTTCCGCCTGTCTCAGGACCGAGATTAACTTCTCGAACAACCTTCCCACTGGAATCAGATATTGAGATTTTAATTTTCGAGACATCCTTTGAAAGGGTATAATTTATCTCAGCCTTATCCTTGAGATATACCTCTTCTCCGGCAATCTTTACCTTCCTTCCTATAAGGGTCGTTGTAAGAGTATTCTGAAGGGAGTTCTGGAAGAGCACCAAGTCGTTCATTTGTTTATTTATATTGGTTAACTGTTCGAGAGAGCTAAACTGTGCAAGCTGCGCGGTAAACTCTGTGCTATCCAGGGGATTTAAAGGGTTTTGAAAACGCAGTTGCGTAGTAAACAGCTTCAGGAACTCATCCTTTCCTAAAATCTTTCCTGTTGTTGAAATATCCATATATTACCTCCTTTCATACAAAGATGCTGATCATGCCACTGTTTCCATAAACAGTCGGCAGACTTATTTCTTTTGTTGTCCGGAAAACTTTCATATCTTTCTCTGTATCCTTCAGTTCATTCCTTTTGTCTCTCAAATTTACTGAAAAACTACCTATGTTAATTCCTTCATTAGTAAGAGTATTTAAAATATTGTTAAGATTCTTCTCAAGCAGGTCCTTCCCGATAGCTTCCGATGCGTCTATTCTTGCATTAATCATACCTTTATCTAAAATGAGACGGATATCAAGCTTTCCTATACCTTCGGGTTCAAGAGAAATCTCTAATGAGGTATCATCCTTCTGAGTTATAACGAATCTATTTTCATTGCTAGAGGTAATCCCTGGTGATCCTGTTACACGCTGGCTAACTTTGAGACCATATGGATTAGTTGTGTTGTCAGCAGATGGAAATATGCCTTCCGGTTTCATATTGACCTCATTTAATGGTATGCCTTTTTCGTGTTCTCTGCTTGTAACCTGATCACCTTGAGTGAATTTGTCTGAAGGGAGAGAGGATTCGTCAGCGGAAACTGATTTTATCAAATCCTTACCTACCAGAAATTGGATCTTGCTATCAGGTGTCATCGTTGTACTTTCAAGAGGCGTCATAAATGGACCTTTTTGTAATCCTGCATCAGCCTCTCCCTCGACGTTTGCTGCTTTTGAAGTTGTATAAACCTTTAAGGTATGAAAATCCTTAATAACAGAAAAGTTGTCTTGAAAATCTGAGTTGTCATTTTCAATTTCAAAGGGGAAGGCCCCTGAACGGTCATTCTTTGTCGTCAATCTGAAGTTACCGTCTTTTTTATGCAGTGTGTAACCTGATGCGGAAAGCACATTACCATCTTTCTCCTGACTTGATTTAGGTTCCGCTGCAGAGAGGGCGTCGATTGGAGACAAAACAATTGTGTTTGTAGTAGCGCTGTTGGCTTCATCCTGTCCTGCGTGATCTGAATATTGGATTTTAATCAGTCCCGGAAGGGCAGGGATGTTATTTTGAAATAAAACGTTGGAGGATGCATTGAACAGGGGGAGAGAATTGTTTGATTTGTTGCAAGATTGAGTTTCAGCAGTCTTGTCATCTGTGTCTTTTTGAGGATTGAATAGAAATGAATTACTCTTGAATGTATTCAATATACTTGTTAGCAGATTATAAAAGAACCCGCCATCAGGTTGAGCCGCATCAGGCGTCTGAGAATTCAATAAAGCAGATTTTGCATCTATTGTGGTTTCAGGCTCTATCGACATTAATATGTTCATGCTACAGATACTATCAATAAATATGCCAGGGAGGTGAAATCCGGAAATTATAAACACAAACGCATTAAATAAAGTGTCATTGCGAGGAGCGGAGCGACGAAGCAATCTCAGGAGAATGAGCTTGCCATGCCCTTTGGGCTCGCAATGACAATGTAAAAGGATTTAGTGGGTTAATTATAGCGCTGATGGTGTTGTTTCGTCGCTAACGCTCCTTGCAGCGACAGGAAAATGTGGAAAAATTTTTCATTCAGTAGGAAATTTTTTCTCAAATCTTGCCAGGCTCTGAGTAATGGAGGCGCCTTTCTTTTCATTCATAAATGTCATCACAGCGCCCGCCTTTTTACTCTTCATCCTGCGGATTATCTCTACCGCCGTTGGCTCGTCAAGGGCGGCGAGCTTTGCAGCCGCCTCTTCTGGCGGCATTGCCTCATAAACCTTAACCACATGTTCAAGTTTACCTTCCTTGATCTGCTCTATCTGTTTCAGCATGTTTTCGAGGTTATTTAAAAGCTTTGTGTATTTCTCAATTCTCTCATCAATATCCATTTTAAGGACATGTAGCCTTTTCTCTTCTTTTTCGAGGGCCTCCTCCCGAATCTTTATCTCTCTCTGTTTCTTTTCGATAAACTTTATAACGTCATCCTGGGCATAGGCAGGAAAAGTGAAAAGTGAAAAGTGAAAAGTGAAAATAAGCCAGAACACAGAACACAGAAGACAGAAGACAGAAGGCAGACTTTTGTTATCCCTGTCATCTGTTTTTTGTTCTGACTTCTGACTTCTGGCTTCTGGCTTCTGTGTTTTCACCTTCTTGACTTCCTTGAGATGAAATTAAAGTCCGCCTCTTTCTGCTCGACCTTTAATATCTTTGCCGTCTCTTCACGGCTGATCTTGTCCCATAGAATTTCAAGGAGACGTTTTTCCTTATATGCTTCTAACAATGCCTTTTTTTTCATTTCAAGCTCATCAAGCCCCCTATGAACGATCTCTCTCTGTTTTTCTATTTGTTTGTTCAGATGAGAAAGATAATCGTAAAAAAGATCCATTTCACGAATATGGAAAGGTCCGTTATTCTGCCTGCTATTGAAATCTTCAACAGTCTTTCTAAAGGTCTCTTCGAGGCAATCAAATCTTGCCTTCTCGCTGCTTAATTTATCATTGGCTTTTTTGACCTCAGCCTCGAGCTGCTCTTTTGTGAAGCCCTTTAGTTCCAGCACCTTCGATACCGCCCTTTTCCGGGTCATTTAGCCTCCTTCTCATCAAATAAGAAATAAAGCCCCTGAAGACTGTCACCAATATCCTTTCTCTCATGCATTCCCTGTCTCAGATAACTCTTTAATCTGTCTATCATGCTTATGGCGTAATCCACTTTGGAATTCGAACCTTCCTTATATGCTCCCAGATTAATCATATCCTCAAACTTCTTGTATGTGGCTGAGGTCTCTATAAATTTAGATGCATATTCCCGGTGTTTGGAATCCGCTATGTCTGGCATTACCCTGCTAACGCTGCGCAGTATGTCTATCGAGGGATAATGATTTTCCATTGCCAGTTCTCTGGATAGAACAATATGCCCGTCAAGGACAGCTCTCGCTGCGTCTGCTACAGGCTCTGACAGGTCGTCTCCTTCTACCAGAACCGTATAGATGCCGGTGATGCTTCCACTACCTTCAGATGTGCCGACTCTCTCAAGCAGTTTGGGTAAGAGCGCGAAAACTGATGGAGTATAGCCTTTGGCTGTTGGGGGCTCTCCGATAGCGAGCCCAATCTCGCGCTGGGCCTGGGCAACGCGTGTAAGGGAATCCATCAGGAGGAGCACATCTTCTCCTCTGTCCCTGAAATATTCTGCAATGGCTGTTGCAGCCAGGGCGCCCCTTACCTTTGCGAGGGGCGGCTGTTCTGATGTGGAAACAACAACTACAGATTTTTCTATTCCCTCTTCACCGAGCTCCTTCTCTATAAATTCCCTGACCTCTCTTCCCCTTTCGCCAATTAGCGCAATAACATTTACCGAGGCCCCCGTGTACTTTGCCATCATCCCGAGCAGGACGCTCTTACCTACACCGGAGCCGGCCATGATGCCTATCCTCTGGCCCTTTCCACATGTGAGAAGAGAGTTTATGGCCCTAATGCCGAGGTCTATAGGTTCTGAAATCCTGCGCCTTCTCAAAGGATGGGGGGTTGAAGAAAAAAGGGGATAACCAGTTCCTCTGATAGGGCTTTTTCCGTCAATAGGCTCGCCTCTGTCATTTATTACCCTGCCTCTGAGAAATGGCGATACCTTTATTGATACATTCTTGCCGGCGGGTAGGACCCTGCTGCCCAATCTTATACCAGAAAGGTCACCAATGGCCATGAGCATTACCTTTCCATCCCTGAAGCCCACTACCTCTGCATCCACTGAAAAATCATTTTCCGATATTATCCTGCATGATTCACCTATTGTCACCTTAATACCTGTTGCCTTGATAATAATTCCTGTAATCTCTACCACCCTGCCATAGACTTTAAGGGGTTCTGTTTCTGATATAGCATTTATATAGGCTGATAAGTTAAAGGCTGATCTACGAGTCATTGACTAAGTCTCTCACCCATCTCTTTGATTAAATTTTTTAGTTGCTCATCCACATCAGTTACCACCTCTTCCAGAGGTCCCATAACCACGGAGCCATAAAGCGGGGCAGTAGGGTCAACATCAAAGACTATATCGGGATGGATACTCTGAATTTCTGGTTTGTGCTTAACAAAAAGGTCATAAAGGGAGGGATTTATCTTTATGGTAATCTGGCCAGCCCTTTCGAGTCTCATCAGAGCTTCTTTTGTTATTTCAACAATCTCATCAGGGTTAATTGTTAACTCTTTCAAGATAATCTTCCTTGCAATGCTGACGGCAAGTTCTACAAGTTGCGGTTCAAGCTCCCTTATCAATTTCTCCCCGAGGGTTGTAAGTTCTTTGATTATATTCTCCAGCTTTTCAATTAAGACCATTGCCTTTTGTTCTCCCATTGCAAATCCTGCCTTCTCTCCTGCCTCGGACCCCTTCTCATATGCTTCCCTCTCTATATTCTCAATATTCTGACTCGACGCTAGGGCATCTGCCGGGCACCTATCCATCTTCAGTAAAGGCATATCAAAGGGCATAACATCTCTGTCCTTTGTAACTCGACTCTTATACAACAACTTCACCACCCCTGATTGCAAAGATAATCTTGTCCTCTGCTTCCAACTTTCTTGCAACCTTAAGGATATTCTGCTGCGCCTTCTCTACTTCGGATACCCTGACAGGTCCTTTCGCCTGCATCTCATCCTTGAGTATCTGCGCAGCCCTTTGAGACATGTTCTTGAAAATCTTTTTCTTCAATGCCTCAGAAACTGTCTTAAGGGCGAGGCCAAGCTCCTCTGTGGTTATCTCGTTCAGTATCATCTGAATTCCCCTGTCATCTACCTTAATAAGGTCATCAAATACAAACATAAAATGTCTGATAGAATCTGCAAGTTCCGCGCTTTGCTCCTCAATCGTTTTAAGGATCATCTGCTCTGTTGATCTTTCACAATAATTAAGTATTTCAGCAATCGTTTTTATGCCGCTGAATTTTTTCGCCCTGCCCTCGATATCCAGTTGCCCCTTAAGAACCTCATTGAGTTCTTCAATGGCGTTTTCCGGTATCCTTTCTATTGTGGCTATCCTCATAGCAATATCAAGCTTTAACCCATCTGGCAATAAAGAGAGAACCGCAACAGCCTTAACAGGATCAAGCAGACAGGTAATAAATGCAGCGGTCTGAGGATGTTCTGTTAGAAGGAGGTTCGCCAGGGTTTTAGAATCAACCTGTCTGAGGGAATCCAGAAGCCCTTCCTTTGATGCCAGTTCCATTATCTTTGTTGCGCCATATTCACCAAGTCCTTTTGAAAGGACATTCTTAACAAATTCGTGACCTCTTAAATGCACGACGCCTTTCGATATCATTTCTGAGGCTTCTTTTAGTACATTATCAATTGCGGCGTTGTTGACAGTCTTCACCCTGGTCATATGAGTCGTGATCCTTTCTATATCCCGGGCATTAAGAGCTTTTACCACTTCTGCTGCAGCCTCTTCGCCCATAGAAATCAGGAATATGGCTGCCTTTTCATATCCAGTCAAAGGAATTATTTCTCCTCTATCCAGTTCTTTACAAGGTTAACTGCTTCTTTTGGGTTTTTCTGCGCCCATTCAATTACTTGTCTACTCATAGGGTTTCCTTGTATATCCAATGCCTTCTCAATCTCTGCAACTGTCTGAGGCAATTGCAAAGGAGTTCGCTGAGTGCCTGCTCCAGCGCTCAAGGACCTTATCAGCGGTTTAATTACAAAGATAAACAAAAGAAGCACTGCCAAAAGGGGAACAATGTATTTTGCGGCTGTAAGGACCACCGGCATGATCTCATTTTTAGGCTCAGGCAGCTCCTCTTGAGGTGTTGCTTCAAAAGGCATATTTACAACCCTTATCTCATCACCCCTGTCTGTCGCAAAACCAACAGCCTTCTTCACCATCTCCTCAAACTGTTTGATCTCTTCCTCAGTGCGGGGTGTATATTTCTTCTCTTTTGTACCCTGCTGGGCAGTATAAGTGCCATCCACAAGAACTGCAGCTGAGACCTTTTTTACCGTCCCTGGAGGGTTTATGACGTGGCTTGTTGTCTTACTTATCTCATAATTTATAATCTCGTTTTTCTTTTCTGTCTGTCCCTGGTGTGAGGCCGTCTGTGTTGCGGTCTTTCCGTGAAGGTTAGAAGAGACACCAGGCACACCGCCGGTCGTCCCGCTCATTGACTTCTCAACATTTTTCTGTTCACTCCTTGTGACCTGGCTATCAGGATCAAATCTCTCCTCTGTTCTTTCGACCTTTGTAAAGTCTATGGTAGCAGTGATTTTCGCTCTTACCCTGGCTTTGCCCACCACAGGTTCGAGGATGCCTATAATCCTGTTTTCCATATCTTTTTCATAATTACGCTGGTATTCTAACTGATCATTAGTCATACCGAGGGTCTCACCGGAAACAGATGTGAGCATCTCACCCCGGTTATCAACTATCGCCACATCCTTTGGGTTCAGTCCCTCAACACTGCTTGACACAAGATGCACTATTCCCTGAACCTGACTCTGGGATAGCCTCCTCCCCGGCTTTAGTTTCACAAGGACGGATGCCTTTGGCCTTTCCTCTTCTCTTGAAAACAAAGACTTTTCAGGGACTGCAAGATGTACCCTGCACTGATCCACCTCTAAGAGTGATCTTATGGTTCTTGCGAGTTCACCCTGGAGGGCTCTCCTGTAATTCAATTTTTGAACAAAGTCCGTCATTGCAAAGTTTGTTTTATCAAAAAGTTCAAAGCCAACGCCCCCACCCTGGGGAAGTCCCTGACTCGCCAACTGCAGCCTGAGTTCATGTACCTTATCAGAAGGAGCCATGATGCCTCCTGCAGTTGTCGTATACGGAATTTTTTGCTCCTTCAGCTTCTGGATAATCAAACCTGCATCTTCTTCACTCAGATTGGAATATAGGATTTGATAATCAGCCTTCTGTAGCCATGCAAACAACAGGATAATGGAGGTTATTACAAGCAGAAGGACGACAAGGAGCATCACCTTATTCTTTGGAGGCATCGCCTTTATCTGCTCGGTTATGTTAGCAATGGCAGCCATTAGACCTGCATCCTCATAATCTCTTCATAGGCGCTCAACAGTTTATTCCTTATTTCCACCATTAACTGAAAGGACATGTCTGCCTTTTCCATAGAGATAACCGCCTGAGTTACATCTCCACCCGAGGACAGTTCTTTCACTGCCTTTTCAGCATCGTTCTGTATCTGAGAAATCTTTCCTATAGCCTCCTTCATTATCTCGTCAAAGCCATTGGCTGAAGCCTTACTGTCAGCTTTAATCTGTGAACCCCCACCCCCTTTTACTAAAGGGGGGAGAGGGGGATTATTTGTAATCTTTATATCTGACATTATTGCCTCCCTAATTCAAGGGTTTTCATAAACATTGACTTTGTCATATTGAATGTTGACACTGAGGCCTCATAGGCCCTGAATGCCATCATCATATTTACCATTTCTTCTATTATGTTTATATTCGGCATCGCCACAAGTCCATCCTTATCAGCATCTGGATGGCCTGGATCATAAACCATTTTTTGGGGTGTATTGTCTGTTGCTATTTCGACAACCTTTACTCCCTCGAGTTCTACGGGGTTTGATTCCAACATCGTTGCAGAAAAGACCACATCCTTTCTCTTATATGGACCGCCTTCTTCAGTCCTTGTAGAATGGACATTCGCCATGTTGGATGCGATTACGTTCATCCGCTGCCTCTGAGCATCAAGGGCTGAGGCGCTAACCTCTAATACGATGAAAGAGTTCATTTTTACCTCCTGAGTGCATTCTTAAACATTCTTATCTTTGTAGAGAGCATAGAAATCCCTGCCTGGAACAAAATGGAATTCTCTGTCATCTTTGCGACCTCCTTATCTAGCTCAACATTATTTCCATCGGCCCAGGGTTTTGTCATCTCGATTTCTACCTCCTCTGATAAATTAGAATTGCCGGTTTTTATATGCCCCGGATTTGTTGTTATAAGTTCTATTTCGGCCTCGAGGGTTTGTTTAAACTTTACATCTTTTGCCTTATAATTTGGCGTATCAGCATTCGCTATATTAGAAGCTATAACTCCATGTCTCCTATTGGTTAAATGTATAAGTTGTTCTAAGATATTAAATCCATCCATTTAGTCCTCTCCCCATAAATACATATCAATAATCATGCCATCATAGCCCGGAACAAATTACTGTAACAATACTCATTGCAATCTCTTGTCATTTTTCCACTCAATAGGAAATTTTTGCCTATATTCATTCAGCTTGTTCCTTATGGTTCTCACACTAACACCAAGTACCTTTGCGGCCTTTGTCTTATTTCCATTCATATCCCTTAATGTCTGTAGTATCAAATCTTTTTCCATATCCCTTATTTTTCCCCTGAAGCCTGTGCCTTCAATTGTATCCTCGAGCATAAGGTCGTCACTAGCTATGATCTCGCCCTTGCAAAGAAATACCGCTCTTTGAATCACATTTTCAAGCTCCCTGACATTGCCGTCCCACTGCCTATTCTTAAGGAGGTCCGCAGCATTTTCTGAAAACCCACTGATTTTCTTCCCAGCAAGGGTTGAGAATTTCTCTACAAAATGTGCTGCAAGCAGAGGTATATCATCAGGTCTTTCCCTGAGAGGCGGTGCGGTTACAGGGAATACATTTAGCCTGTAATAAAGGTCATCTCTGAAGCGGCCTTCAAGACATTCTTTTTTAAGATCTCTGTTGGTAGTGGCTATTACCCTCACATCTACCTGAATAGGTTCCTTTCCACCAATCCTGTCTATCTCCCTTTCCTGCAAGACCCTGAGAAGTTTTGCCTGAAGCATCATTGACATTTCACCTAGCTCATCAAGGAGAATAGTTCCACCACTTGCAAGCTCGAATTTTCCTTTTTTTCTCTCTATTGCACCTGTGAAAGCCCCTTTTTCGTGGCCGAACAGTTCAGATTCGAGGAGGTTATCAGGTATGGCAGCACAATTAACCGCAATAAATGGTTTATCTTTTCTTCTACTGAACTTATGTATATATCTTGCAAGAAGCTCCTTCCCGGTTCCGCTTTCTCCATAAATCAGTACGGTTATATCACTTGTTGCAAGGTTTCCAGCAAGGGTAACTATCTTCTTCATTCCCGGGTCTGCGGTCAGAATCTCCTTTTGATTATTAATCCTCATCATAATTGACTCGATCGTCTTCTTAAGGGTATCGAAAGAAAAAGGCTTCAGGAGATAATCGGTTGCGCCCTCTTTCATTGTTTCCACAGCGTTTTCGATAGTTCCAAAGCCTGTAATGATGAGGACAGGAAGATTGCCGATACGGCTCCTGATTTCCCTGAGTAGCATGAGACCATCCATCCGTGGCATTTTCATATCTGTTACTACTAATGAGTAGCTGGATTGGCGAAGTTTTTCAAGGGCATCCGCGCCGCTGTCACACAGAGCTGTGTTATAGCCAAGTCTCTGTATCGCCTCCTTAAGGGCTAATCTGATTTGTGGATCATCATCAACGATGAGTACCGGTTTCACTTATCTTCCTTTTGTGGAAAGTAAAGACTGAATGTGCTCCCTTCCCCTTCTTTACTCCGTATCTTTATATAACCACCGTGGGCCTGCATGATCATCGATGCAATAGCTAAGCCCAGGCCAGAACCCGTATCCTTTGTGCTGAAGAAAGGGTCAAATATCTTCTCTATATACTCATGCTTTATGCCCTTGCCGTTATCGTTCAAATCCACTACAACATTTTTTTCATTCCTTCTCATAATCACGTCTAAGTCTCCACCATCAGCCATGGACTGAATTGCATTGATGATAATATTCATAAAGACCTGTTTTAAGAGTTCCGCATCACCCGAAATTTCACAATCTAAAAGCGACTTCTGTACCCTTACCTTCCTCGATTCCATAAAAAGCACGAACATAAGGACAGAATCATCTATCACTTTATTCAGCATTATGTTCTTCATTAAGGGTTTATGAGGTCTTGCAAAGAAGAGCATATTTTTTAGAATGTTATTGAGATTACTTATGCCTGTTGAAATCCCCCTGGCAAGTTCCTTGTGGACAGGGTTTTCAATTTCCTTTTCGAGCATACTGGAGAATAATTCTATGCTGCAAAGCGGGTTTCTTATTTCATGAACTATCTTTGCTGCCATTTCACCCATAGATATTAACCTCTGGTTTCTTTCCTGCTGGATTTCCAGTTCTCTCAACCTTGTTATATCCTTTATAAGTATCACGCTTCCCTTTAAGCATCCTTCGGAGTCAAGCACACGTGAACGGGAAAAGATAATATTGTATTTATTACCTTTCACAGTTAAAAAAGTTTCGGAGCCATTTCTTGTTATCGAGAAATTCAGGTCCTTGAATTCTTTCCCAATGACTTTCGCGGGATGCAGGTTGAAAAGTTTTTCTGCTGATTTGTTGTGCATTGTTACCTTATCATCAGGGTCAATAACAATGATTGCCTCCTCAAGGTTGTAAAGTATTGCATTCAGATATTCCTTATTCCTTTCCGCATCGGCGAGGGCCTCATTAAGCTGCTTGTTCTTTTTCTCAAGTTCAGTGGTCAGATTTCTAACCCTTTCACGAAGCAATTCATAATAAGTCTCGAGACTTTTAGAAGCTATAGTGAAATTCTGAAATGCCTCATTTAGGCGTTCTACATCTATCATAAGCCCCTTTTAATCCTTTCTAAAATGTTCGATTCTTTTAGACCTGCCTCTGCAAGCCGGCTCAATGTAGTATTCCCTTTTTGAATATTCAGCATCTCAGTGGAATCTTTTCCAGCGGAAAGTCTTGAGACCATGTAATAGGCCCACTCTCTATCATCTGCCTTGAGATCTTTTTTGTCCTCAGGTTTCATGGCAATAACGATCCTGTAATATTTAAGGGCATCTGATTCCCTTCCCATCTCATAGAAGGCATCAGCCAGCTTTGTATACGCCTCTGACGGGCCGCCCATTTTATTCAGGGCCCTTTCACAAAACGCTACCGCCTTCTTGATATTTTTTGCGGATGCGATATCTAAAAGAAAGACAATATCCTCCTGTTTTATATCTTTAATAGAAATGATCGCCTCTGTGGCCTTTTGATATTCCTTATTCTCGTTATATATCCTGGACTTGATGCGGAGGATATCATCATTGGCGCCCTTTATTCCCCCCAGATATTGTGATGCTCTTTCTGCATCTCCCATTTCTGCATAAAAATCTGCAAGTATCAGACGGGTCTGAACTTTTACGTCATTTGAGCCATATCTTAAAAGCCAGGCGCCTAGATTAAGAAAGGGCCTTCCTGAAAACTTTAAACCTTTCGCTATTTCCAGGAGTGATTGTGAACGTGATATTTCCAGTAGACAGTGGCCTGCAGACCTCCAGAGTTTCAAAAACTCATCTGCATCTCTATTTTTTGCCTCGAGGATAATATTTTCGAACTCGTCAAGGGCAATTTTATCAGGCGACCCTCTGAGGATCAGTTCCTTCACTAAGGAGATAGCCTCATTGAATTTACCTTCCTTTTTATAAAGGCGGAATAACATCAATAGCGCAGTATCATACTCTTTACCATAGGGATATTTATTCCTTATCTCTAAAAGCCTGGATTTTGCATTATCTAACTTACCTGTCTTTATATAAGCATCTGCGAGGTGGAGAAGCGCCTGCCGTCTCAATTGCCTATCAGGTGACTGTGATGAAGAAGCAAAGTATTTGATGGCAGAATCAAATCTTTCCTCCTCCATTGCAATGAGGCCGAGACCTATACCTGCCTTTTGTTTAAGATAAAAGTCTTTTATGGTATTAAAATAAACCTTTGCATCGCCGGGTTTGCCCATTTGTCTCAGGTTTTCAGCAATGTTATATAACGTCTCCTCCGAGGAATTTAAGTATTCCTTTTCTCTGCCACTCATAGACATATAAAGTTCATATGCATCTTTTATTCTTCCCATGGACTGGTATGCATTGGCCTTTCCATATATTGCCCGGGCTGAGCTGCCAGCCTTTTCATAACACTCAATGGCTTCATTGAAAGAACAGCTCTTATAAAGGGAATCTGCAAGCTCCAGCTGTGCCTTTTCAGCATAACGGGAATCAGGGAAGTTTTTAAGAAATATTCTTAAACTTAAGATCGCCTCATGGTAATGTCTCATCTTCAGGTAAGCCTCTGCCCTCTCAAGCATGGCGAGTTCTTTCAGCTCGCCAGGACGGGAGTAAAGATATGCCAGTCTGAAATGCGCTAAGGAATCATATTGTCTTCCTGCGAGTTCGTAAGCCTTTGCATGAACATAATGATAAAGAGCTAGCTCCTCGGCAGCCGGTTGGTAACCTGCTATTGCCCTCAGGGCCTCTACAGGCCTATTTGATTTTATAAATTCCCTTGCTTTTTCAATTGGAGATTTAAAAACGTTAACAGAGGGGTCTACATGAACGGGGATGAGCAATAAGATTGCAAATATCAAAATCCTCATGCCCACATCTCCGCAACAACTATGCCAAGTATAACTTATTGGAATTAAATGATTTTAAACGGAAGTTCTCATGTCAGAAAAGTGACATGAGCTATGATTTAGGCGTGTTCGTAATTATTTTTTGCAGTTCTATATTTTTTTTCTTCATCTTTTCAATGAGGGTTGTCCTGTTCAGACCTAAAAGCTTTGCAGCCCTGTTCTTAACCCCTCCTGTCTTCTCAAGGGCCTTAAGGATCAAATTCTTTTCCATATTTTTTACGACTTCACTAAGGTCAATCCCGAATTCGGGGATATCAACATCTTTGCCGGTATAATCAGACACCCCTAAAATCTCTGGCCTGTCAACCCTCTCAGGGGTTCTGGCAGGGTAAAACTTTTCAGGCAGGTCCGAGATCTTTATGGTATTGCCGCTTACAAGAATTGTCAGCCTTTCTATCAAATTTTCCAACTCTCTCACATTGCCAGGCCACTGGTATTTCAAAAGACAGTCCATCGCCTCCGGGGAAAACTTAAGTGCTTCCCTTTTTCTCTTCTTAGAGAATTCGCGAACAAAGTGGTCAACCAAGAGGGGAATATCAGCCACCCTTTCTCTCAAGGGAGGGATGTGAAGAGGTATCACATTCAGCCTGTAAAACAAATCCTCTCTGAACTTGCCCTCTTTTGTTGCCTTTTCGATGTCTTTATTCGTTGCTGCAACTATCCTCACATCTACCTTTATCGTCTTGACCCCCCCAACCCTCTCAAACTCCCTCTCCTGTAAGACCCTTAATAACTTAACCTGCGGGGATGGATCTAATTCGCCTATTTCATCAAGGAAGAGGGTACCGTTATGGGCAAGCTCAAAACGACCTAGCCTTGTATTAAGTGCGCCGGTAAATGAACCTTTTTCATGACCAAAAAGTTCAGATTCCAGAAGGTCCCTTGGAATTGCAGCACAATTCAGGGGTACAAATGTGTTCTGAGAACGAGAGCTGTTAAAGTGAATGGTCTTTGCGATAAGCTCCTTTCCTGTTCCACTTTCACCTGTAATAAGAATTGTGCTGTCCGTATCTGCTACCTTTTCTATCATTTCATACACCTTCTGCATTTCAAGTGAATCACCTATTATTCCCTCGAAGTTGTATTTTCTTTTAAGTTGCTTCTTCAACTGCAGATTCTCTCTTTGAAGTTTAGAGACACTTATAGCCCTGTTTACGATTATTAATAACTCATCAAGCACAAAAGGCTTTGAAATATAGTCAAAGGCTCCTATCTTCATAGCCTCTACAGCAGTCTGGACGGTTCCAAAAGCGGTGATAACAATAGCAGGTGCGGATATGTTCATGGCGGATGCTTCCTTTATTACATCCAATCCGCCCATTTCGGGCATAATAAGGTCAACCAGGAATACATCAAACTTTTCCTCTTTTAGTAGCTTGAGGCCAACCCTACTATCCGAGGCTGTTGTGACTTTGAAACCTTTTTCCTCGAAAAAATCCCCTAATGCGCCCCTAATAGCCTCGTCATCGTCAATAATCAAGACATGATGCATACGAGAAAATAATAAACCAATTTGATCTATATGTCAATAGTTTGACTCTCTACCAAGTTTGAAGATTTTCCGCAAAAAGGCATTTTACTGGAGAGCTTCAATTAATTACAGACTAACCCATCTTCTACAGTTGAGGGCTAAAAACGCCTTATAAGAAAAAAGCAAACCCAGTATTTAAGCCATTCTACGCGAACTGAGATTTAAAATAGCCCTAAAATGTAGTGCCACGTCAACCAGTTGACTCATAAGAAAATGTTACCGAAGGATCGCTGACTCAACGTGAATTTTTATAACACAGGATGAATATCTTTTTCAGCTTATCTTCTATAGCTTTTCTCAAATGAAATGGATTTCAGTTTTCTAAATAGTTCTGTAAGAGACCGTTTTGTAGAAAGAGAGATATCCGGTGAATCCATGACCCTTTGATAAGGCGTCCTGGGATTATCATAGCGCTTAATTGTTTTTGAGGCAATCCTTTGTTTTTCGATGAGCTTTACGCTACTGACATAACTACCTCCCAAGCCTTCCAATGCTTTCTTTACCTTGGCATATTAAAACTTTTTTTCTAAAACATCACTTTTTAACATGCCAGCTCTATAAAATATGCATCCTTTAGCAAATCTCGGCGAAGCCCCCGGTTTAATAGACGAGCCCTTAACAAACGATGATCTGAGGTTTCTTGCTACCTTCCGATATATCTACGGGAAAGAAACCTATTTAAGCCTGCTGCTGGCCGGAATAAAAAAGAGCAGGAGATACAAGCTGATTGAAACAGCAGGCATGGACAAGATAGAGAGGTATGTATTTTCCAGACTCAAAGAACTCCCTCCCGGCAAGAGGATAAGAACCAGCCAACTCCTTGATGAGATTTTTCATTACCTCATAAGGCGGGGAGGGAAGAAAGAAGTTGCACGAAAAGTACCATTGGAAAACAAGTTGAAGGCATTAATAGCGAGGGTCAGAAGCAGAGTCTCTGAAACAGCACGACTGAAGATGTGCGGATAAATGGGGAAAAGCGGGCGAACAATAACAAACTGTTATTAAACCGGTTATTTTTAAAAACAAATTAAAGGCCCCAAAAGTGGCCATAAAAAGAGCCAATAAATTGCTACAAAGAAAGTCCAAAAGGAGGTGATGAAGACAGACATGAGTAAGAACCTGATGTCATCAGATGGTTCAAAGATGTAAAAGGCAGTCAGAAATTATAAGTGTTACAAACCATGGAAAAGTTATTGAACATAGACGAGTTGTCAGAGATCCTCGGAGTGACTATAGCTACGATCTATTCCTGGACTTCTCGGAACAAAATACCGCACATCAAGCTCAGCAAAAGGCTCTTGAAATTCATGGAGAAGGAGATCATGGACTGGATTGCGGAGAAATCAGTCAATGCTGATATATCACCTGTTAGCAAAAAGAACAAGAATGGCAAATGTACCAGACCATCTTCTAACTTACATGATGACTGTATCGAGAGGATCATAAGGAATGCGAAAGAAAAAATCCTTAGTCAAAGTTAACAAACTGCTTTGCCCATGCTACAATAGATCAGGTATTTTCAAGCCTTGTTTAGTCCCTCAGTCAACAGACCAGAAGGGAGGATAGTTAAAAACATGGGACTATACAGGCGAAAAGATTCACCTATTTGGTGGATCTCTTTTACCGTTGACGGTAAGCGTTATCGAAAGAGTGCTGAAACGGACGATAAGGAACTTGCCAGACGGATTTTAAAAAGCATTGAGGGAAAGATTGCAGAGGACAAATGGTTTCCCGAAACCAGGGCAAAACAGACGGAATACACTTTTACCGAGCTTGCAGAAAGGTATTCAAACTGGGCAGAGGGACGGCAAAAAGCGTATGGCTGCTGGAAAAGTTATCTCATCAAACAATTGGCAGGGAGATTTGGCAACATAATTCTAAATAAGTTCAATATACACATGCTTGAACAATTCCAGTCAGAGCGTCTCAAGAAGGGCAACAAGCATGCAACGGTTAACCGTTTGATTGCTGTGATCTCTCATATGTTCACAAAAGCCGTTGACTGGAACATGATGGACAAAGGGATGGTGACATCCATAAGGGTCAAAATGCTGCCGGAAAACAACAGACGATTACGCTATCTTGCACAAAAAGAATGTCAGGAGCTTACCAATGCCTGTGATCTGCATCTCAGGCCGAGAGTGATAACCGCCCTGAATACCGGCTGCCGCAAAAGCGAAATCCTCAATCTCAGGTGTGACACACATATTGATCTGAACCACGGCTTCATTCTTCTGGATAAAACAAAGAATGGAGATCGCCGGGAAATCCCTATCAATGCAACCTTGAAGGCTGTCTTGCAAGGTTTAACCAGAAGGCTTGATATCCCTTTTGTCTTTTATAACAAAGCAACCGGAAAGCCTTACAAGGATGTGAAAAAGAGCTTTGCTACAGCATGCAGAAAGGCAGGAATCAAGGATTTCCACTTTCACGACCTCCGGCATTCCTTTGCTTCACACCTTGTTATGGCAGGGGTGGACCTCACAACCGTCAAAGAGCTTTTGGGACACAAGGACATCAAGATGACGCTCAGGTATGCACACCTTGCACCCAGTCATAAGGTCAAGGCTGTTCCTTGACAGGACTTTAAAAGGTAATTGTCACGATTTTGTCACGCTGGCAAAAAAAGAGGTCACGCCCGTATGCGTAAACCCTTGATTTTATTGGTGGAGCTGATCGGGATCGAACCGACGACCTCTTGAATGCCATTCAAGCGCTCTCCCAACTGAGCTACAGCCCCAAGTGTAAAACTTTTATTTCAATAATCAAGCTGAGGAGGCTGTCTATGCGACCGCTCTCCCAAAGCCCCAGAGATTTCAAAATAGCATCAGATTAAAGTTGTTGTCAAGTTATAGGAGCTTCTGTAAAATCTTTATATCTCCATTATAACCTAAAACAAAAAATTGGGATGGGATATCTGAATACTCTAATACCACTCGTTGTTATGGGCATGACCTCTATGCTCCTCCAGATAACCATCCTGCGCCTGCTTCTTTCAACATTCTCAGGTAATGAGCTTGATATAGGTATTACCCTCTCTTTGTGGCTTATTTATGTAGGACTCGGAAGTTATACAGCAACGAAGGTAAGACACAGATATGCGTTTATAATCTCTTTTATCTTAGTTGCCATACTTGCGCAGCCAATAGCCCTTGCTATAAAAGCGATAAGACCGGCTCTCTTGCTGGAGCCAGGTGAAACGGTATCCCTTATTTCTACTGTCCTGTCAACTGCTGTCTCTCTTTTCCCACTTTGCTTTGTCATAGGCGCACAGTTCCCGCTGGCTGTTTCGTATTCGGGAGGTAGTAATGCAGCTGGAAAGGTCTACGGGCTTGAAGCCCTCGGTGCATTTATCGGAGGTGTTCTATTCACATTTGTCATTTCCGCAAGAATAGGAGCCATGGAATTATGTTTATTAATCGCCCTGATAAATATCTTGATTGCTGCATATGTTTCAAGGAAAAAAATTCTCATCCTTGTTCTTATTATCCCTTTATCCTTTTATTTTATGTTTCATAAGATTGCGGTTTCACTTCCATGGCATGGGATGGAACTTGCTCAAACAGTTGAATCCAGGTATGGAGAGATTGCAGTGGTTAAAGTGAGGGAACAATCGAGTGTTTATACTAACGGACATCTGATTTTCACATACCCGGATATACAAAGCGAAGAGCTCAGGGCACATCTGTCAATGACCCTGCATCCCTTACCATCGAAGGTGCTTGTCATCGGGGGGTCCCCCGGGACATTGAAGGAGTTTCTGAAATATCCTGTTGAGGGTGTTGATTTTGTAGAACTTGATCCAAAGATAGTCGAAGTCTCTTTTGAACTTCTCAGTACGGAAGACAGGGATGCAGTAAAAGACCGCAGGATTAGAATAATAGTCGAGGATGGAAGAAGATTCATAAAAAGATTGAAGATACCAGCATATGACCTGATTGTCCTGAACCTTCCACCACCTTCTACGGCAAATATCAACAGGTTCTATACATCTGATTTTTTTACAGAAGCAAAGGGTGTATTAAAAGACAGGGGTCTGCTTTTTTTAACCATACCACAGTCAACAGGATATATAGGAAGAAGCATGCAGACAGCAAGTGGTTCTATATACAATTCGCTTAAGTCTGTCTTCAGACATGTTGAATTAACAGCCCCGGAATATGGCGGTCTTTTTGCATCCGGGGCCCCGATAAATACAGACAGAGAAACCCTTGAAAACAGGTTTATAAAAAGGGAAATAACCACCAAGCATTTTAACCGGTATATTTTTCGCGATGCCTTCTCCCCGCTTAATGTTGATTATGTCAGAAAGAGGCTTGGTGATACAAAGTTTATAAATACAGACCTACAACCTTCTGCCTACCTTTATAATCTTATGCTGTGGGCAGAGGTTCATGGTGGGATGGCGCTTAAGGGTCTGCTCGGGGTCAGGGGATGGCATATCATTTCTATCCTGGTCATTGCACTTATGGCTATCTTTTTTTTAATCTTCAGGAGAAATAAACGGGTAATCTATTATTCTGTCTTTACCTCTGGATTTTCAGGCATGTCAATTGTGCTTACTGCAATACTCGTATATCAGGCTATATACGGCTATATATACGAGATGATAGGGATACTTTCAGCAACATTTATGATCGGGCTGTGGGCAGGCGCATCCCTGACAAGACATACTAAGAGGGCATTAAAAAAGCTCTTTTATCTGGAGCTGATCACTATAACACTTGCCCTTGTCGCACCCGTATTTTTTAAGGCAGAACCGCTCTTTTATTTATTAATTCTCCTGTCAGGCACAATAACAGGTGCACAATTCAGTACAGCAAATTTATCAATAGGTGAACCAGAGGCGGGTGGAAGGCTTTACGGCATGGACCTCATCGGTTCATTCTTAGGGGCATTCATCCCTCCGATGATATTGGTCCCCCTGTTTGGAGTTTATAATACGCTATTGTTTGTAGCATCGATAAAGCTATTTTCAGCAGCAATGATTTTAAGTTTATCTCCATCTTTTTTAAAGAGGGGGTAGGGGAGATTACTAATTTTTATATAAGATTTTTTTCAATAATTTTTTAGCATGGGAGGCTCTTGCAAAAGTCCAATTCTGGTAGCCGCAGGCTTTAGCCTGTGTTTTGTAACATATTGAAAACAAAGAAAACACGCAAACTAAAGTTTGCGGCTACATTTTAATTTCAAGACTTTTGCAA